>JAZGAR010000299.1:0-6728 GCA_036475875.1 Thermoplasmata archaeon | reverse complement strand
GGTTTTGAAGATGCATGGTACAGGATAGGCGAATTGCTCAGAAAGCAGAATGATCATAAAAAAGCTGAGGAATGTTTCTCATGGGTTCTTGAGATCAATCCTAATAACATAAGGGCAAAAAAGGCTCTGTTAACTTTGACCGAGGGCAATGAATATCTCCATGGAGAGAGACAAAACCTCCAGAATACAAATCGAAGAGGAAAGCAGAAAGCAAAACTCCGTAGGGTTAGAAGGAAACGTGGTAAGACTTTCATAAAGATTATAGAAGAAAATCCTCTCGATGAAGTATTAAAAGCAGATATCAGGATGAGTGAGGATGAACTTGTGGCCGAGGCTCTTTCGGGCTTGGAAAGCCTTGTTAGCCAAGAGAATGCACCACAAGAGGAGGATTTATCCGCTCAATATGAGGATATTTCTGCAGATTTGGATGAATTAGTAAATCTATTGGGCCAAAAATCAGCTCATTTGAATGAAGAAATTGTCGAGCATATACAATCTGGCGAAGTTCGTTCAGATGTAAATAGGGCCGGGGATACGCAACCTAATGGGTTTCTTTTAGATACACAGGGTGTCATTGATGTTATACCTGATGAAAGGCTGATGTATATAGAGGATGTCAACGATATGGTAGCTGACGAAGTTTCCGTGGATAAACTGATAATCGTGGGAAGGAACCATTTGGAGAAAAAAGAATTTGAAAAAGCTTTAGTAAGCTTCAACCGAGCCTTGGAATTGGACCCTCAGAACTTGGATGCGTGGATCGCAAAGGAAGATGTTTTGCTTGAGATGGGGAAAATCGCGGGGGCCAGCTCATGCTATAAAATGGGGGTTGTCTCACCCCTAGAGTCGATTAATGCCGAAGGCGATGATGAAAACTCCATGCAAGGACGGACTGGTAAAGAGTGGAGGGATACGCTCATCTCATTCCTCGAGAACATTTTTGGGAACTCAGAGGGTGGCAAAGAACCGAATTTTGAATGCCCAAACTGTGGTTCTAAGATCAACTTAGATGAAAAACTATGCTCTGGTTGCAACACAACTTTCTTAGAGGAGGACCTTAAGAACAATCAACATGGCATAGATAATCTTATCTTTTTTGGTAGACTACTTCGGCTTTTATCCGTGAAAATTCCCACTTTCATACATTTCGACAACGTACATGGATGTATAAAGTTCCTCGAAAAAAGAAAAGATGATATTACAGGCAAATTTGACTTTGTCATCGTCCGGGGAGAGATAGAAAAGCTCAGTAACGATATTAATTTAAAAAGAGAAGCTTAGATGATATGCTTGAACCTTAGAAAAAATAACTCTTAGATTTTTTAACATTATCAAATTTAATTTTGTATTTTCTAAAAAGGAGCACGGTAAAAGTTTAATGCGCTTAAAGTTTAAGAGATGAACGGGAGGAATATCGTTAAAAATCGATTGCCCCTCGACCAGAGCAACGATCTTACCCAACAATGGAACGAGTTTTGTACTTAAACAAAATCTCACGATTATCATGCATGATAATCATAGAAGATATTTTATATATCGACCTGACGCATACGACAAAACTAAGAGGAGTGCATCTGAGTTTTCACATTTGGATACTATATTTCCCAAGGACGGGATGGCAAAATGGATTTATTCGAAGCATCTCAATTGATAACCGACAAATACTCCGTAAGGATTCTTGTTGGCACCACAAAAAGGCCGAAGAGCGCCATAGAACTGAGCGAGAAATTCGGAATTCCCATCGCGGCCTGCTACAGGAAGATCAAGGAATTGGAGAGGGCGGGGTTACTTCGCTGTGTTGAGAGGAAGTTGACGAGAAAAGGCAAGAGGGTGAGCATGTACATATCACAGCTTAAAACCGCTTATCTCTATTTTGAAAATGGAAAGCTCAGGATGAGATTCCACCTGACAAATGGTGCCATCAACGACTTCGGCGGGGAATTGGGCGGGGCAGAAATACTCGAACTTTAAACAATGGTATAGGCCGTCCCCCTATGATCTCTTTTAAAGACCCTTTGACCCCTCTCGATGACTTATTTATCTCAATTTTATCATTTTTATAAAACACAAAGTGCTCACTATTATCATTTCTTTGTCACTATTTTTTCACTATTTTATCACTCACTTAGAACTTCACTATAAACATCCTCTAGCCTATCTACTACTTTCTTAATAGTAAAATTCTCTTCAACCCATGTCCTGCCTGCCCTTCCAAAAGCGGTTCTCTTCCCCTTATCACCGAGAAGACCGCAGATAGCCTCTGCTAGCCCATTGCTATCTGCATAATCAACAAGAACACCCATCTCCCCGTCCTTAACAACAAAAGGGACACCCCCTACATTCGTTGCCACACAAGGCTTTTTTGCAGCCATTGCTTCGATGAGAACGATGCCAAAAGCCTCGAACTCAGATGGTAGAACAAAAACAGTGCAATCGAGGTATGCTTGAGATACCTCTTTATCGTCCAACGCACCTAAGAACAGGATTTTATCTTCAACCCTAAGACTTTTTGTACGACCCGAAAGTTTCTGTAGCATTCCCTCATCCTCTCCTATTAAAACAAATTTTGTTAATGGGAAACGTTTCAGAACCTCAGGGACAGCTTCAACCAGATATTCCAGACCCTTGTTCTTTGCCAACCGCCCTACAAATAGCACGAAATCGTCCTCTAGGCCGTACACCTCCTTGAAAGAACCTTCTCGCAGGTTGTCGAACCTGGAAATATCAACGCTGTCCGGCACGATCACGATTTTATCTGGACTGAATCCCGCATCAATCGCTTTATCCTTCTCGCCTTTGGAAACGCAAATGATTTTTTCAGCGGCAGTAATCACTCTTCCTGCAAAGTACTTATCATACAAAGCTCTGATTTTTTTCCTTCTTTCCCCACCCCAACCCGTCTCACCAGGATGAAAATGCGGCTGGAAAATGAATTTTCTTCGTCTCAATCGCCTCGCCAACGCAGCCACATGGGACGGAAAGAAACCAAAGGAGTGGGCGTGGATGATGTCCCATTTTTCTTTTAGCACCGCGTTAAGCATGGAAGGCATGATGGAGTACTGCAAATCCCCCTTTAATGAATACGCCTTGAATCTCCAAACAGGGATGCCCTCAACATTCGAGTAGGATTTGTCCAGTTTTTTCCAGGGAATCTCTGAGTAAAGGTTTGATGTAAAGACCTGGACATCATGTCCTCTTTTTCGCAGCTCCTTGCAGATATTCAACAATTGAAACTCTACTCCACCAGGCGCAGGTGGAAACCTGACGCAAAGCTTCAGGATCTTCATTGAAGAGGGGTATGTTCTATAAAATATAAAGGCTCATGGATAGACCCGGACTGTGCCTGAAATAGAAAAAACTACTTACTCCATAAACTGGTCATCACATAGGTATCACGATAAGACTCTTTTTTATGGTAGGATAGATAAAATAAATAGTGGTTAAGAATGACCATCTGCCTGCACATTCTAATTATATCATCTTCCTTTGGAAATTTGATGCTCATTAAACGTGATATATTTATCTACAATATATATAAATTATATCCTCATAATATCATCATTGAATATTTCCCTTCTCTTTTGATTATGTCGGGATGGTTTCCCTTCTCTTTTGATTATGTCGGGATGGTTTCCCTTCTCTTTTGATTATATCGGGATGGAGAATAAATCATCTTAAGTAATCTTGATCCCTTACTTCTGATAAGGGTCGAATATTATGGACGAAGCAAACGACTCATTTTTTAGGGCAAAATCTTCTAAAATTTCGCTGTCTATCCTTATTGCCAGAAAATTATCATTTAAAATAATGGTAACTTAATTGTTATATAGAAGATTCGTAGATATATAGTAGATAGTATGTGAATAATGTGAGGTTAATTCTAGCATGTTGCAAGATGTGAATATGAAATTAAAAGTCTGTCTTCTGGGAGATGGAGCCGTGGGTAAAACCTGCCTAATTCGCAGGTTCGTGGAGAACACATTCAGTGAGGACTACCTTCTCACCTTGGGAACAAAAACCTCCAAGAAGGAAATCATTGTAAAAAGACCCGAACTTCAAAAAATCTTCCACATCACCCTCGTAATCTGGGACATCATGGGACAGATAAGTTTCAGGAATCTTTTACATCCCGGCTATTTAAAAGGGGCAAAAGGAGCGGTTGTTATATGTGACCTAACCCGAAGGGAAACATTGGAACATCTGGAGGACTGGATAGAATCTTTAGATGTCGAAGGGCGCATGATGCCTTCTGTTTTCGTTGCCAACAAGTGCGATCTTACAGATCAAATTGAGTTTGGAGTAAAAGAGATAGAGCATATCGCGTCAACCTACAACTCCCTCTTTTTCACAACAAGCGCAAAAACAGGTAAGAATATAGAGAATGCGTTCCAAGCCATAGGAGAGGAAATCATAAGGGACCTATTTAGTGGACCCACTACTATGGGAGGAATCGACCCATCAATACCATCAAGATCCATGATCACACCAGAATTCATGATGCCACCAAATTATAGATCATGATTTGTATCGCAAATCATGGTATCGTGAAGAACCTAGACGCCGAGATTGAAAAAACTAATTTTGTCGCAGCAATCGCTACAAAAAATTTAAATTCGCTGAGTTTTATGCCAATATCCGTGATTTTATGACGGTACAGGAGAGTAAGGCAGCAAAGGGACTACCAAAGAAGACTCAATCCCTTTGTCCGGAATGTAAAGCCATAATAGATGCAGAGATTTACGAGGAGAATGGAAAAGCTGTGATGAGGAAGAAATGCAAGGAGCATGGTGAGTTTAAAGACACCATATGGAGTGATGCCGATTTCTACGTTCAGGCAGAGAAGTTCGCCTTGGATGGGCTTGGAGTCGAGAATCCAAATACAGTGAATGAAAAAGGCTGCCCATTGGAATGCGGGCTATGCGACCAGCACCTCAGCCATACCGCCCTGGCAAATGTGGATCTCACCAACAGATGCAATCTCAAATGTCCAATCTGCTTTGCAAACGCCAATGCCGCGGGGTACGTGTTCGAACCTTCCTTCGAGGAGATCGTTGAAATGTTGAAGATGTTGAGGGCCGAAAGACCGGTTCCCACTCATGCTGTCCAGTTCTCGGGGGGAGAGCCCACACTTCACCCAAGGTTTTTTGATATCATTAAAAAGGCAAGGGAGCTGGGTTTCTCCCAGACACAGGTGGCCACCAACGGTATTAAAATTGCGAGAGATCCGAAATATTCACAGAAATTGGTAGATTCCGGAATGCACACGGTTTACCTCCAGTTCGATGGTATGAAGGAGGAGAACTACATAAGCACCAGGGGAAAACCGCTTTTAGAGACAAAGATGAAGGTGGTCGAGAACAACAGGCAAACGAAACCAAGACCTCTTTCCACAGTCCTTGTTCCCACCATCGTGAACACCATAAACGACGACCAGGTGGGCCCGATTTTAGATTTTGCCATAGAAAACTGCGATGTGATAAAAGGTGTCAATTACCAGCCCGTGGCCTTCACCGGAAGGATATCAAGGGATGAGAGGGACAAGCAGAGGTTCACCCTTTCGGACCTGGTGGACAGGTTGGTTTCGCACGCACCCTACCTTAATAAAGACGATTTTTACCCAGTGCCCACCGTGGCACCTATATCCTATCTTGCTGGTGTTGTTGCAGGATCGGCCAAGCTGACCTTCACTTGTCACTCCCACTGCGGAATAGCTGCCTACCTCTTCATCCAGGAGGACGGGAAGATCATACCCGTAACGAAGTTCGTGGATGTCCCTGGTATGATGTCCGAAATGATGAAATTGGCGGATAAAGCCAGCGGCAGGGGCGCCCAGCTCTTTCTGAGAATGGCAGGTGCGATAAAAAGCGATAAATCAAAGGAAAAGAGCCTGATAAAAAGCTTCAATCGATACTTCAGCCCGTACATCGATGAGAACAAGATGCCTGAGGGTCTGGATATACGTGCTCTACTTTCTGGTATCATATCGGAGGGGGATAAAAAGGCTGTTGGCGAATTCACGTGGAAGACGATGTTCATCGGTGGAATGCACTTCCAGGATCTGTACAATTATGACATCCAGAGGGTCCAACGGTGTGCCATTCATTACGCAACCCCGGATGGAAGGCTGATACCGTTTTGTTCCTACAACGGAGGGCCTACTTACAGAGAGGAAGTTGAGAAAAAGTTCTCCGTTCCTATTAGCGAGTGGCGGGGCGGGAAGATAGTTGAGGATTGATACCATACTGGTAAATATCCTTTCAAAGCAAGAAGCATGAAGACCTCGATTTGGAAAATCGTTCAGTTCTCTGTGTCCTTTGTACCTTTTGATTGTTCATCATTCGCCATAGAGTGTGGCTTCTCGCTCTCCATCAACTGGAATTCATCCATGTCTTGGGGGATTTGCTCATCCGAAGGCAAAACTATGGCCTCTCTAACGTTTGTGGCCTGATCATAGGGCAAGGCTATAATGTCTTTCCCGTTTCCGCTACCCTCGGGAGGAGGTGGTGGTAATCCGGATGTCTTTTCATAGGCTGAGGACTTCTTCATAATAATGATGATTATGAATACCAGTACCGCACCCATTACTAGGAAAATCGCTATTGGAAATGCAGATTCGGACCCTGCCACTTCCCCAAGAAGGGAGTAATCATCATATCCGTCTCCATCATTGTCCGTTTTAAAACGGGTTCCCCTACCCACAGAGCTTTGCTCTAAATGGATGGTTCCGC
>JAZGAR010000298.1:0-2340 GCA_036475875.1 Thermoplasmata archaeon | reverse complement strand
ACTGCAATGTTCCGGTATCCCCTTTCAAGTATTCTGTCTATTAAATGTTCCACCAGGCTGGGGTCAGTGTAGGTGGAGATATCGGTAAGAGAATACATGAAGCTGAAGTTTGGTTTGATAATGATTGAAAAGTCATCTTTCGTCTTTCCAGAGTTGCTTTGGGCTTCATCGAGCAAGCTAAAGAAACCGGTTTCTTCCAGGACCTGGTCAAGTGCCGTGAAGCGGTCAGGGTCCTTGATCGCCGCCACTGTTGCTGTCTTGTCACTCTTGACAGACTCCAAGTTGATGACATGCATATCTTCTTCCAATGCAAGTGCCCAGCTGCCATTGGTACCAGGGAGAGCGACGACGCGCCGCTGAAAGGTCGCAGTTGGATAGTGATCGTTATTTATCTCAAGCAAGTCCTCCTGAGGTACGATTAATCTATCTGCCTCTTCCGTTTCCATGTCCTCTTGCTGCTCGCCTTTTACGAGAAAATCCATCCTGCTGATTTGTCCGATGAGGTCTCCCATAATCTGTTCGGACTTGCTGACCAACAGATCCGCCGAAAGAGTCCTCAGCACGCCGGAACGCACATGGACCCTGAACAGATCGGCCTCAGCCTCTATGGCACAGAAGTAATTGTAGTAAAGCCTAGGTCTCCTAAGGCCTACCAATTTGCCGAATTCACCTTCACCAAGGGTACGGTCCGTTTGGATGGAATAGCGAACACCATTGACCACAAAGTCGCCGTCAATTTCGGTCAGGCGATGTATTTGGGTTGTGTATCCAAAAGCTGTAAAATCGTCTCTTCCTTTTTTCAGATCCTGGAAGAGCTGCGATTTCTCGATTCTCTTTTTCAATTCCTTCGGCAATAAATCGAGTTTGCTTCGATCAAGGTCGAACGGGATATTCCTGGTATCGATCTCTTTGGGCGTGAAGCGCAGAGAAAGTTTAGCGCTGACCTTTCGAATATGGGATGGGAGATCGGCTTGATGCATTTCCTTGAAAGATACCTGATAACCACTGGTCAGCTCATATAAAGGGCCTTCGTACTGATATATTCCTTCGGTTATCTTGAGTTTGAGGATCTCTATTGAGTGTTCTGTGAGAGCAAATCGTCGCCAGGTGTCACCTTCCCGCAGAACCAAACCGATGTCCGAGAAGCCGACATTATCGCCCCATGGGAAACCTTTATCGTGGGCTCCCGAGAAAAGGAAGAATTCAACGTCATCGCCATCTGCTTGGGAGACGCCTCTGCAGATGAAGTTGGAGTATTCAGCCACATAGAAGGGATTAATTTCCCGGATGTACTCGCTTATCTCTTTTGAGACGAAAGCGAAAAACCTGGTCGCCATTCTCACACGGTTGGCTATGGTGTCATCTTTAGGTGTACGAATGGAAAAAAGCATATCCGGAAAATCCTCAACGTGGTAGTGAATGATTCCCTGGGCTACAATTGTCTCATTACTATCATCAGTTCTCGTAATTGTTGCGAATAACGTGGTCTGATCCTCAAGAATATCGAACCTCCAAGGTTCGTGGACGATCACTTTGTAGCCAGAGAAAAAGTACTCTTTTCCATCCTTGCCTGTGAAATTGAACTTGTAAGTGATCCTTCTTTGACCTGTTTCACGATCTATCGTATACAGCCCATACTCACCGTTGCGGATGGGTAATTTTTCGCCGTATAGATTCTGGCAGGTTACCCAACCTGACATGGGTGCTCTTCGGCCTGAGGGAGCTTTGAATTCTTTGAAGTTGTCCACATGCATGGTCACTTCGTATTGGAGTTTATTACCCTCCTGCTTCCCTATCTCATAACCATCTTTAAAGGAGGTTGCTCCCTCGGCAACATATCCCCACATTGTTTCAGTCATTTCAAAATCATTTAGATCCGGCTTTCCAAATAGACGTTCAAATAGACTCATGTCACACCCCCTTCCTGTCCCCCCTTCACGATATCATGCAAAATTTTTGCGCCGATAAAGGGGCATCCCGGATTCAATTTATTGTATAGTTTCATATCTGTCCCTGATCCAAGAATTTCAGAACTATCTTTTCTATCATTTCTTAGAGGATTCGTTTTTAAGGTGATGTCTGAAATTATATTCAAAAATTTTCTTTCTGAATAATATTAATAATCTCCGACATGGTTTTGTTTTCAATCTTAACCTCATCATGTGGCCATGAAAATGCAACAGGTTCGATTTCTCCCTCATTGGAAATTAAGAGGGGCATGGGTCGGCTTTGAATAATTTCGCCTGCATCCTTGCTGTCTACAACCCAGCCACCAGTGTTGAAGACTGCTATGTTGCGTGGCCTTCCATCAACACTCATCTCAATACTTCCATTTGTGAT
>JAZGAR010000297.1:0-8741 GCA_036475875.1 Thermoplasmata archaeon | reverse complement strand
GAAGATCGAGACCTGGGTTTTCATTCGTAGGTGGAGTTTCACTTACCTGTCCTAGGGGAAGTATACCCAATGAAAACTGCTCGTCTATGTCATCTCCGATCAACGCTCTTGCATCGTTCTCTCCAAGGTCCTCATCGCTTGAAAGATGCCCGCCAAAAGCCTCGATAAACGGGAGGTAAGGCTCAGCGTTTTCCTGATAGAGGCTTCTCCCTTTGAGGTACAGAACACCTTTAGATTCCGCATATCTCCCCAGCTCTTCCAAAAGCCTGCTCTTTCCTATCCCAGTCTCGCCAACGATAAGAATCAGTCTTCCATTTCCGCTCATACACCCCTCTAAATGGCTCTTGACTTCGATCATCTTTTTTTCCCTTCCAACGAACTTGGAATGGAGGGTTGAGGTCAATTTTATTTGGCGGCCCATTCCATTTCCCTCGCTTTATAAAGTGTAAACTTCCGCAATTGTCGTTAAGTGAAAATACAGGGAGCTTATCTCTTATAAAGTTAATCCTAAAAATTCCTATTTTGGGAATTATCGAAAGGAGTAGATTTTGCCACACCGAACAACAAAATTTTGCGAGTTTTACCCCTAGGCATAGTGGCTGTTTTGTCCCTTTTCTCAATTGACATCCCTTAATTATACCGAACCTTTTTATATCATTCAACACATTCCTTATGGTGAAGATAATGACGGTGATTTCATGAGCGATGGTGAAGATATCTTATCCCAAATCCTGAAGGGCGCGGTCTCAAATATAATGCCTCAAAAGGATCTGGTTATCGAAGCTGTTCATGACCTTGTAAGGGACGAAATAAAAAGATACATTAGAAATAAGCTCGATGAAGATCCAGAACTCAAAAAAGAGATTAAAGAAGCGATAAACGAGTACCTATCTGCAAAGGTCAGAGAAGTCAACGCGACTCTCAAGCTCGCAAAATCTGGGGCAAAACTCGGCCTTAATCTCATCCCAGAGCATCTGAAACAGGAGGTTTCCAGGGATCTAGTCAACCTTTTCGAGAAGGAATTGGGAGAGATCTTCGAGAGAGGGTTGTGATCACCCAATCATTAAATACGAGATACTCAATTTTGGGGTCAATCCTAACCATAAGTTTCTGCCCCGGTAGTGTAGCGGACTATCATCCGGGCCTGTCGGAGCCTTTTGATGGGCTGCAAAGCCTATGGAAAAACGAGGTTGCTGATAGCCCGGGACTTGGGTTCAACTCCCAGCCGGGGCGTTTTATAATTGTTTTCGAGGATGGGAGTTGATAGGATGAAAGCAGAGATATAGGCAATAATAAGCACGCTTTCTATCTGTGTCAACTCCCAGCCGGGGCGTTTATTTTTTGCTTAGGGCTCCGGCTTTGTCCCGAAGTTATGTTATAATATCAATTATGTCTTAAGCTTCGTGACCCGCCGGGGCGCTTTCAAATCGTTTTATGATCCCTGCAATATCCTTTTCCATACTGTCTTTCGGCCTCTCTATTATCCTGCCTATCTCCTCGCCGTCACGAAAGAGAATAAAGGTGGGTACTGCCAAAACATTCATCCTCTCAGCCATGCCCAGCTCATCCTTTTTATCTCTGTCCACTTCTATGAATTCAATGCTGATATTTTCCTCCCCCAGAGCCAAAACCACACTTAGGAATCTTGGTAATTGCATCCTGCAATCAGGGCACCAGTCGGCACAGAAGATTTTGATTTTTAAGCCTTTGACGTTAGCTCTGATCTCATCTAAAGAATTCTCATTTGGTTTGTATAAACCGAGGTTGGCCCGAAACTCAGGATGAGCCGATAGGAAGTTGTATATCCGCTCTTTTGCGCCCATGATAACACTCGAAACGATTGGTATATCTTAAAGCTGTATCTCGATGCCGAGCTTGTCTGTCAGCTCCTTATAGCGGTTTCTGATGGTAACCTCAGTCACACCGGCGATGTCTGCAACCTCCCTTTGGGTCCTCCTCTCGTTGCATATTATCGAGGATATGTAGATGGCGGCAGCAGCCACGCCTGTTGGACCGCGACCCGAGGTCAGCTCCTTGTCCGAAGCATCCTTTAAAATCTCGGCAGCCTTGGTCTGCACTTCACCTGAGAGTTTGAGCTCGCTGCAGAATCTTGAGATGTAATCCTGGGGTTTTGTTGGCATGAGTTTCAGTTTCAACTCTCTTGTCATGAACCTGTAGGTTCTCCCGATCTCCTTCCTTCCAACCCTAGAGGATGATGCGATCTCATCCAGCGTCCTTGGAACATTGCACTGCCTGCACGCCCCATACAATGAGGCTGCGACCACGCCCTCTATGCTCCTTCCCCTTATGAGGTTCTTGTTGACCGCTTTCCTGTATATCATAGCCGCGGTTTCTCGCACATTCCTCGGCAGGCCCATACCCGAAGCCATCCTGTCAAGTTCGCTCAATGCGAAGGCAAGGTTCCTTTCTGTTGCATTCGAGACTCTGATCCTGCGCTGCCACTTCCTTAGTCTGTAGAGCTGCGCTCTATTCCTTGTGGGTATACTCTTTCCATAAGAATCTTTGTTCTTCCAACCGATCTCAGTGGAAAGACCCTTATCATGGATGGTATAGGTCATAGGTGCTCCTGTTCTTGCTCTCTTCTCACCCTGCTCAGAATCAAATGCCCTCCATTCTGGTCCTTGATCTATCAGCTGCTCATCCACCACGAGACCGCAATCTTCACACACTAACTCGCCCCTATTATACGACCTGGTCAAGTGAGCACTGTCGCACTCAGGACATCTCGTCACCTCATCTGTTGCTGCACTTCTTTTTGGCATTTTCATACACTCCTTTACTTTAATTTATCTCTCCTCTCTCCCTGACATAGACCGATTTTCCCACGATGTTCAGGGAAGGTCTACGGTTTTTCGGGAGTTTGATTAAAATGTATGGGGAATCAACGGGGCCGAACACCCTGGCGATTTTACCGAGTACTTTCTTTGTATTATCCACAACCTCCAATTCAAGCTTTGGTGCGAATTTCCCCTTAACAATGAGCCTTCCATTGTATCCGAGGCCTTTTACCTTACCTAAACAATACACATTATCCCCCAATTTTTAGGCCCTAATGTAAATCCCTATATATATATCTATCGGTAGTTTTATTTAGTAGTTCTCATAATATATAAATAGATTTTGGGAATATTATCAGTATTAACGCTGTTAATACTATATATACCTTTCGAATTTATGGGGCGACATCCCAAAAATGGTTTATGACGAACTTGTGGTTGATAATAGTCGAATTGAGCAGTATCAAGTGGTGGATTAAGAGCTTATAGCGTTATCCTAGGGTTTAAATTTCTGTATGTCGTTAATGGCTATCGCCGGGGTTGCAAAACAGCACAGCACTCTCGGAGGTGCTAGAACTATAGTAAAGTTTATAAACTTTAAGTACCATAAATTATCTCGCCACTGAGAACAACAAGATAATACGCCTAAAACTCCTCCCTCCTAGAGGCTTAAAGGCTTATTATCAATTCTTTTTACTCTCAGTGGCATATTATACGAAAATTAGCAACCGCTATCGATGTTTTTCTCCCCGATAACCCCTGTTAACCCATAAAAACACGGATTTTCCCACATCCTTGATAAATGGAAAGAATAATCTACCAGTAATTTGATTGCCACAAAACGACGGTGAAAAGATGTTCAATAAAATCCTTATGCCAACCGACGGCTCAGGTCTAGAGGATCATGCCATACGTTACGCCGCTTTAGCGTTTCCATTTGGTAAATACCACGTCATCAGTGTTATCCAACCAGATGTGAGGGGAACGCATCTCACAAAACTTTTGAAGAAGATGCTAGAAGAGAGCGCCTACAAGGCAATAAATCATGCCGAAGATTTGTTGCTCAAGGAAGGTATCGAAATAGAAAAAAAGAAGGTCCTTTTGGGTAAACCCTCAAAGGAGATATTAAGATACGCAAAATCTGAGGGAATAGAGCTTGTAGTGATGCGTTCCTATTGTAAATCAGGTGTTCTGAGTTACCGGTTGGGAAGCACTATCGAGAATGTTCTGAGACATACACATTGTCCGGTGTTGATCATAACAACATCCGCAAGTCAACGTGAACCGAAAAGGATACTATTACCCATAGGCGGCGCTCATTTGGAACCGAAAGCCTTGGAAAATGTGGCCATGAACACGGCGAAGAGCTTCAATGCACAGCTCACCGCTCTTTATGTCGTGGAAAAAGGAAAGGGGGATAAAGGAAGAGCACATGCCGAAAAAGTCTTGGAAAACGCGGCCTGGAAAGCGAAACATTTCGAGGTAAAATTAAAAAAAGCTATAGAGCACGGTGATCCCGGGGAGGTCATACTAAGATACGCCAATTCGCATGACCTAATAATCATGGGGGCCGGGAAGAAAGGCATCTTTCGGGGGGTTGTCCTTGGCAATGTGGCAAGGGAAATCTGTGCTCCATCACCGGTACCAATAATTCTAGTCAGGGGGCGTCATCTACGGTAGAAGTTCAGGTAATAGTTGCCCTCATAATATTGATCTTAACATTTGTGCTAATAATAACTGAATACCTGAATAGCACCATAGCGGCCTTGGTCGGGGCAGTTCTCACCATAATTGCCATGAAAGCCTTTGGATTGGGGTTTAATGTACTCTATGAAGGGGCAGGAACAGGTGTCATAACCTTTCGCACCATCATACAGATATTAGGCCTCCTTCTGGGCATGATGATCATAGTTGGAATATTGAGCAAAACAGGATTCTTTCAGTGGATGGCGTTCAAATCCTATGAGATCGCCAAAGGTGATCCCTGGAAATTGATGATTATGCTCATCATCACAACAGCTTTTCTATCAGCTTTTCTTGACAATGTAACAACGGTATTATTGATGGTACCCGCGACCATAGAGTTGGCCTTGGTATTGAAAATAAACCCGGTTCCAATGCTCATATCCGAAGCCTTGGCCTCGAACATAGGTGGTACCGCCACGGTGATAGGTGACCCGCCCAACATAATGATAGGCTCGGCTTTTGAACTGACATTCATAGATTTTATTATAAACCTGGGCCCAATAATAGTAATAAACATGATCGTTTTTATTTTGTTGGTAAGAATATTCTATAAGAAAAAAATGGGCTCGCCCGGGGAAATAGAGGAAATAGAAGACCTTCGTGAGAAATATGAAATAAAGGATATGAGACTTTTCAAAAGGTCTATTTTCATATTCGGCCTCGTTATCGTGCTCTTCATAGTGCATGATTTGGTGGGGATCTCCCTGGCAGAGGCCGCTCTCATGGGCGCTGTACTCCTGCTGTTATTGAGCGGCGTGGAAATCCATGAGGCTTTGGAGAGCGTGGAATGGCCAACATTGCTTTTCTTCGCCGCCCTTTTCATCATTATCGTTGGCACGATCGAGATGGGTTTGATCGAAATCATAGCGGATGGAACAATGAATCTTATAGGAGGAGACCCTGTTTTAGCCATCGTTCTCGTGATGTGGATCGCGGCATTCACTGCGTCAATAATCGGTGCGATTCCCTCCACATTAACCATGATCCCCATAGTAAGTGCGTTATCCCTTAGTCTAGGAGATTTGGATAATATAGGAGGAATTAAAACCCTCTATTGGGCCTTGAGTCTAGGTGCATGTTTGGGAGGTAACGGAACTCCCATAGGCACTGCAGCGAGTATTGTTGTTCTCGGTTATTCTGAAAGAACAAAACACGCTATTTCCTATAAAGATTTCATGAAACTCGGTCTCCCTGTGACGATAATAACCCTATCTTTATCCACTTTATATCTGTGGTTGAGGTATGTGGTGTTATAGCTAAAATAGTTACAAATTTTTTTATTACTCAAAGCCCTTTGTAACAAATATTATATCTCATATCCCCGATACACTCCTAGATACCCATGGTAGAGATAGCAGAGAAGGTCAACTGCCCCAACTGCGGCGCCCCACTTAAACTCGAGGCTGGGGAGGTGATAGTGACGTGCGAGTACTGCGGCGCTGCAATGAACATGGCCGTGGGCAAGAAGTACTTCCTCAGGCATTCGATAATACCAAATAAATACTCTCGAGAGCAGATATCTGTCATGGCGAAGCAGTGGATGGGAACCGGTTTTCTGAAGCCAGAGGATTTGGCAAGAAAAGCGAGCATAAGAGAGATGAACCTCATCTTTCTACCTTTCTTCGTGGTGCATGTCTCTGCACAGTCAAAATACGATGGCATGTTGACGAGAACAGGGCAGAACATCCCGAAGAAAGGCGATTTTACTAGGGAATACCACTGGAAGATCTTGGGGAGGAGAGCTTCGGTATTCCCTACGAAGGAATACGAGATTCCGTTGAGCGGGAAAGTCGAATTCGATTTGGCGCATGTTTCAAAGAACGCGAAGTTCCTGAACTCGGAGATGGATGAAAGAGAGGCACATTCTTTGCTTGCGCAAGAACTCGAGGAGCATCATAAATATCTTTTGTCATCTGAGATGGATGTGCTGCTGAGCATAAACACGAACCTCGATATCAAAAATACGGAGTTCGTGCACGCACCAGTTTGGTTCCTGAAGTATGAGTACAAGGGAAAACTGTACGAGCTTCTCTTTGACGGAGCATCTGGAGATACCATCAAAGGAGATATCCCCGCGCCAGATGACACATCCACAAAGGGTTTCTTTGGTAAGATCACGAAAGGATTTTTTGGAAGGTAAGGGTCTTGGTAAAAATGCTAAAAGTGGAGGGCTTGAACAAAAGATTCGGGGATGTTCAGGCAGTCAAGGATTTTTACATGAGCATAGAAAGAGAGGAGATAGTAGGGCTTGTTGGTCCAAACGGGGCTGGGAAAACCACTGCAATAGAATGCATGATAACAGTTCAAAATGCGGACTCGGGTAAAGTGTTCATCGAAGGGCATGATATATACAAGGAACCGGAAAAGGCCAAGGCCGGTATAGCATATGTTACTGAGATACCTGCACTGCTTCCCGTGCTCACGGTCAACGAACAGATTCAATTCACGGCAGAGATATTCTCCTCCAAGGATTGGAAGCCGAAAGCAGAGACGATGCTTGACGGTTTCGATCTAACCGATAAGAGGGATAACTATACATGGACACTGTCCAAAGGTCAAAAGCAAAAAGTGGCCATCATAAGCGCCCTTGCCCACAATCCTAAACTATTATTTTTTGACGAGCCCCTCCTTGGCATCGACCCAAGGGGTGCTAGATACCTGAAGGATCTTCTGAGGGACCATGCCCGTAAAGGGGGGAGTATCTTGATCAGTTCCCATACCTTGAGCTTAATCGAGGAGATTTGTGATAGGATCTACATTATGGACAAAGGTAACATTAAGGCATCAGGAACTTTGGACCAACTGAAGAGCGAAGCAAGAGATCCATTAGGAAATCTGGAGTCCGTGTTTTTAAAGATCACGGAGGGGTAACATTTGGGTGGGGATTTTTATAGGGTCTTCAAAATAATGTTAGGATTGGGTCTACGAAAGGTCCTGGCCAGACAACCTATGCAAGTGAGACAGCAGACTGCCTTCCAAAATATGAGGGGTGGAATTGCCCCTGTTCCCCACGTGTCTCCTTCTTTATTGGGAACTTCACGCATGTCTTCAAAGCATGAGGAAAAAAAGCTCATCCATGAAATTCTATTTTTACTCGGTAAAATCCTGTTGATCATAAGTTACCCGTTATTCATGCTAATATTTTTCAGATTTATCCTTTTGAATAGCATTTCGTCCGATTTCTTTGATTTAGAGAACCTGCTTAAACCCCATGTGCATGGGACATTGATGTTTTTCTTGGGCTTCTCATTGTATGTTGCCCTAATTATGGGGTTTCAATCGAGCATACGAAAGAACTATTTTAAGAGCATGACCTATCCTTCCCCGATCTTTCGCAAACATCTCTGCCTTTATTCCATACTAATAACCGAGTTAATCTTCGTGGGAATACTGCTCCTAATAGATGCTCTCATCGTATTTGCCTTGTGGGACCAACTACAAAACCCTGCGGGATTTTTCCTATCGATTTTCTTTGCCCTCTACCTGACCTTGAGAATCGTTTACAACCTGTTTTCTATCATCCCCAGGACCCTTAGCATCCCGAAGAGCGGTCCAGTTTACGGCTCGGTAAAGGGTTTCTATTTCATTTTCTTCACGGTTCTTTTCATACCTGGACTCGTTTTCGCCTATCAGGCCATGAATACCGGGGAAATGGGAGCCCATTGGCAGGCTCTAAACGAGGATTACATAGGGCGGCTTCTGTTGTTGATACCAAACTCGGCCATCGTTTTGATGGGCCAAAATGTCGGCCTCCCTGCAAAGGCTTGGCTTACTCTCGTTCTCATTGGCCTGCATGTCTCAACCACCGTTATATTTTATATTTTATATTCGAACACAAACTCTGTACGGTGGAAAGAAGGCTTTTCGTTTCACAGGAGGGCTAAAAAACATAAGAAGCACATTTCGTCCTTTCAAGGGGTGAAAACAGGCAGGGGATGGGATATTGTTGACTTTGAAGGGCTGAGGACCTTTGAGCGGATTCCATGGAAGGTGCTCAGAAGGGCTCAGAACGCGATCTTCGTCATGTTGGCGATATTTGGCGGATATCTGGCATTTTTCATCCTCTTTGTTGGCATGAGCAGTTGGTATTTATTGTATCTTTTGCTTGCCGCCCCCCTGATAATCCTGGGGACCATAGTGATAAACCTGTTTTTGATCTTATCCTCGGAGGGACTTAAATTTTTTAGACTCATTCCA
>JAZGAR010000296.1:0-2925 GCA_036475875.1 Thermoplasmata archaeon | reverse complement strand
GTACCTGGTTAGGGACCTTTGCTGGTAATGGGTATGTCTTGCCTTTGGATGAATGGATACAAAAGGATGAGGCTTTCAATTGGAGAGAAATTCCGGACAAAATCCAAGTTTTCTCAATGTGGGCAGGCAAGATATTTGCTATTCCCGGGGATGGAGATACGCACCTTCTTTACTACCGTAAAGATGTGATTGAGAATCCTGAGAACAAAGAGAAATTCAAGAAAGAATATGGCTACGAATTGGGTGCCCCAAAGACATGGAAGGAGTACAGGGACGTAGCTGAATTCTTTAACGGATGGGATTGGGATGGTGACGGAAAGGTAGAATATGGAGCTGCAGAAGCACGAAGAAAAGCTGGACAGGCGGTAAGGACTTTCCTAACAAGAGCTGCGCCTTATACATCTATACCCGAGCAAAAAGGCGGGCTTTTCTTCGATCCGAGAGATATGACTCCTCTGATCAACAGCCCTGGGCACGTCGAGGCTCTGAAAGATTATATCGAATTGATGAAGGTCTGCTCGCCAGGTGTCGAAGACTATATGGTCGGGGATTTGCGGGAAGACTTCTATCTCGGCAAAGTTGCTTTGACTATTGATTGGGGGGATACCGCTCAATTCGCCGCAAATGCACCCGGAACCGTCGTAAGCGACAAAGTGGGATACGCTCTGTTGCCCGGAGCCCGGAGAACTTGGGACTATGAGAATGAGAAATGGGTAGATTTTCCGAACGTCAATTTCGCACCCTTTTTAGCCTTTGGAGGCTGGGTATATGGGATACCGATAAATTCCAAATACCCAGAAGCTGCCTATGACTTCATAGCCTTCTTGGCCGGTCCCGAGAAGAGTTATATTGCGGCAACAACTGCGAGAACAGGAGTTCAGCCTTTTAGGGACTCTCATTTCACACAATTGGATAGGTGGAAAGCATGGGGATTTGCTGATCCGGGAGAGTACCTGGATGTTTACAGAGAATCATTCCAGTACCCAAATTCTATAATGGACCTCAGGATCCCTGGAATGGCTAGGTACCAGGAGGCTTTGGACACTGAACTCGCAGAAGCAGTCACAGGGAGAAAGACTCCACAACAGGCCTTGGATGATGCGGCTACAGCATGGAAGAAGATAACCGATGAACTTGGCCGAGAGAAACAACTGGAATTGTACAAGGCATCTCTAGGTTTTTAACCGGATAAAATAGGATGCAAATATGATGGTCACCAGGGTCTTGGAAATATCACTCCGAGGCCCTGGTGTATTAATGAAAAGATAAATTATGTATGAAAAAAAATGGCGCAAATATCTTCCAAGGGTTAGTGGTAAAGGAGCGTTTCTAATCCCCGCTCTAGTAATGCTATTAATCTTCACGATGTTTCCCTTTTTCTTCTCCCTGTTTCTGTCATTCACCAAGGTCTCGCTTGTGGGTGGTTTAAAAATTACATGGGCAGGATTATATAACTGGGTACAATTAGCGAACGATGCACGCTTTTGGAACTCTTTGAGGAATACGATATTTATTGCCGGAGTGGTCGTAAGTCTAGAGTACGGATTGGGACTCATATTGGCCCTCTTCCTAAATAGAGAAGGGCTCAAAGGAAGAGGATTTTTCAGAGTAGCCTTCTTAATTCCAATGATGTTGACCCCTATCGGAATTGGGTTTATGTGGAGGATGTTATTTGATCCGGGAGGCGGGCCTGTAAACGATATTTTGATTAAACTCGGTTTTCCTTTCATAGGTTGGTTGAGTAATGCAAAAATTGCCATTTATACAATCATTGTCTCTGATATTTGGCACTGGACTCCGTTCATGTTTATTCTTCTGTTGGCTAGTTTGCAGGGAATTCCTTCGGAACTAATGGAAGCCGCTAAGGTGGACGGTGCATCGAGATGGCAGACTTTCAGATTTATTATTTTTCCCCTTCTTATGCCTGTCTCTGTAGCACTGATACTTCTTAGATCAATTGAGGCCTTCAAGATCATGGACAAGGTATACATCATAACGGGAGGGGGTCCGGGAACAAGTACAGAAACTACAACTCTATATACGTATATTACAGGATTAAAACGATTCGAGTTGGGTTACGGGTCTACTATGGCCTATACGTTCTTTCTTTTTATTCTGGGTATCGCCATAGCTTTTCTATTTATCGCTAAAAAGAGTTTGCAGAAGGGAATAGCGTGAAGAAAGAGCATAATGGACTTGTTTACACCATCTTGATCATTTGGTGCATTTTTGCCCTGTTCCCTATTTATTGGGCGTTGATAACATCCTTCAAGACAGATACTGCTACTTTGGAGACGGCTACCTACCTTCCCTGGGTTGATTTTGATCCTATATTGGGTCCTTGGAAGACCCTGTTTACCAAAATGGGGGATCAGATTTCAAGATCATTCATCAATAGTTTAGTGATTGCAACTATCAGTTCGTTCTTGGCTGTTTTTGTCGGAGCATTAGCGGCCTACGGATTGGATCGTTTTTCCTATAGATTAGGCTTCTTAAAGAATCAAGATATTTTGCTATGGATTCTGTCTCAAAGGATGTTGCCTCCAGCAGTTGTGGTATTGCCCTATTTTCTAATTTTCGCTACTATAGGACTCTTGGATACACACGCAGGAATGATACTGATTTATGCTGTTTTCAACTTGCCCCTGGCGGTGTGGTTGATTAAGAATTTTGTCAGTCAAATACCGGTATCCATCGAGGAAGCTGCATTAGTTGACGGTGCCTCGAGAGTTAGTATTTTCTTTAAGATAGCGCTCCCATTGATGGCACCTGGATTAGTAGCAACATTTCTTTTTTGTCTGGTACTTGCTTGGAATGAATTTTTGTTCGCATTGGTTCTGACTTTTGAAAAGGCACAAACGATGCCAATCATGCTAGCTGGGCAACAGAGTACAGTAGGAACGAACTGGTGGATAATTTCGACCA
>JAZGAR010000295.1:0-2808 GCA_036475875.1 Thermoplasmata archaeon | reverse complement strand
TTAAACCCAAAGATTTTCTCTTTCCGGGTTGGATTTTGTGGATTCCGTCGAACACCAATCCTTGCATCCATGTCAGAGGGGAGCTTAGGACATCGGAAAAAGAACGAGTCAGTATCATCACCCAGAACAATTTTGGTGAACACTCCCCTTTTGACAACGAGATCAAGGCCGGCATTTTGGAGTTCTTCTTTGAGCCCAAAGATCTGATCAAAGATGCTTGGCTTTTCAGGATTGGCCTCCTCAAGAGAAAGCGTCAAGAGTTCTACCTTGGGCCTTTGGACATCCTGTGGAAAGTTGGGAGAAGGGCACTCCAGCCTGATGCGGATTTCTTTTCCCGGGATAATCTTCTCGGGATTGTTGAGCCTGTAGAGGATTCTTCGATGGACGTTTTCAATGAGTCCTCTGAACTCAATGGATATACATTCATCGCAGAAATAAGTGCAGCCCCGCCCGCCTCGCCTGAGCGAGAGCGATGGCGGGCAGGCCTTGTACCTGGCATTGGTGGGCCTCCGGCTCGTAGAGTCTACGCCTCGGAGAGGAAAAGGGTGCCATCGGTGGCGAGGATCTTATAGGATAGGAACCCCAAGAGTTCCACAATCTCTACAAACACATGGAAGATCTGGTTGTAAAGTTCTTCTCCTAGTTTCTGCTTAAGATTGCTGAAGGTGGCCTCACAAGGCAAATGGGAGGAATTGATGCCTGCATAGAGCCGATAATGCTTCCCTTTTTCCCTGTCGCGGATTACCTCTACGAAGCTTTTCATATCAGGGTATTTTTCGAGGTAACGAAACAACTCTAACAAGAAGAGGCTGACTGGATCATAGGCAAATCCAGTAAGTGAGTATTTATGGGCAACGATGGATCGGATAAAAGAGAAGTCCACCAGGGAAGAAACCAATCTAGAGAGCCCATCGACGATACGCCCATCGGGATGGATCTTAATGTAGCGCCGTTGGTAACTATAGGCTGATAGCCAAAAAGGCAGGTAGCTTGGAGAAAGGCCGATTGTACTTGCTGTTTATATGGACATGGATGCGATTGAGTTTTCTGACGATGCTGCCCACTGTGAAGGAAGCGAGATTTCGCAAGCTTATACGCCCTTGTTGTGATCAGTTTTTATTCTCTGAAGCTGAATCCAGTAGTGCAAAGGTGTTTGGTGCAACCTTTTTGAACATACGACCGCTTTTGACTTTTTTGGTGAGGGCAGAGACAATGCTTTCGCGATCTAAATCCACACTAAAATCTTCTCTAGCACGTGCGATAATCTCGGTTACACCATAAGGTAGGTCAAAGGATGAAGGAAGTAGCCAAGGCAGGAAAAAAATGGGTTGATCGAATTTTCAGGGGTCAACTATTTGCGGAACCAAAGCCCAATCTGACTTCTTAAATTGGCTCATAATAACCAATGTTGGAATTGTCTTCGTGGATCATTTTTGAAAATACGATGTATCTTCGTATAAGCCTTTAATATCAAGGCTATTCTATTAATAGGCTTGCTCATACTTATATGCATGCTGAAATAATTACTATGATAATGAATTTTTCCAAATAAGCCCAGTGCATTTATTGAATATACACCATATGATTATTGTATTCACTAATATATTGAAATTATTCATAATGTTTTCTGTGTGTTTTTTGTGTTTGTATAATAATTAGCCAATGAATTATTGCTGGAGGAATTTATTAAGGGATTTCAAGAAAAGGTACGAATAGTTAAAAGAGGCAGGAGGAAAGAAGTTTTGGGTACTACCTTTGTCGATTACCAGGAGAAGATTCCATTCTATACCCAGAGACTCTCGGTAAAACCAGGGATTACTGGGTGGGCGCAGGTGATGTTTCCCTATGCCTCCTCCTTTGATCAAACAGCAGAGAAGCTGGAATATGATATGTACTACCTGCCCGCCAATGCCTTTCTGAGCAGAATGCTTTAGACAGCTTTATAAGCCTTAGGCTTATTAGATGGTAAAAGTGACCCAGCAGAAAAGATTAGGTATAATGGCGATGGCAGGCGGGTCTGAAGAATATGTCCTTTGCCTTAGATGTGGCGATATTGTTGAAGACGATACGGGTGGTGTTGATGGGAACGGGATGCTAAAATATCAGGAAAGAGAAAATAGAAAAGGGAAAAGCGAAGAGGGAAATGGGAAAGAGAGAAGACTGAACTGAAAAGAGGAAAGTGGAAATAGGAAAGAGGGAATAGGAAAGGAGGTAGCCCTGGTACATCGTATTTGGAAAGAGATGAGATCCTTTGATAAAGGAGGTAAAAGATATATGAAAATGTCTAAAGATGAACTTATTGGGAAGGTGAGTAACCTTGAGCTGTCAGCGGATAGGGCCATTGCTAAGTTGTCCGAACAGCTTCATAGATATGAGAAAAAATACAACTTGCGCTCCGAGGTATTCTACAAATTGATAGTTGGCACACCCGCAGAGGACACCCCTGATTTTATTGCATGGGCCATGTGTTATAGAAGTTACTTTCGTACTCTTCAATCAAAATTCTCGATCAAGGAGATTACCACGGGTGTTGCATAATCAACATCAGCGGGGGTTAATTATTGACCGTTGTTGGTTGATCTATGATCTTATAACTGAGAAATTCCAGCCTCCGCATGAATTTCACATCGAATTTCCATCCCTCGTGGAGCTTGCTCTGAGTTCTGGTTATTTTCAAGTTTTTGTTGAGATTAGTCGAAGAGGATATTTCTTGCATATCCATGAGGAATATGATTTCAGAGAGCATACGCTTTTAATCAGGGATTCCACATCTTAAGAAGAAATTAAACATTGAAAATGCTAATTTAC
>JAZGAR010000294.1:0-12353 GCA_036475875.1 Thermoplasmata archaeon | reverse complement strand
AAGGGGGAGGAGTTTTTGAAAAACTTAAAACACCAAAAGAGGGTATCCTTTAAAGGTTTTTCTGAATCAGTATTGTTACCAAGAAACCCACCGAAGGTTTTATTTGTTATCAAGTCTGTTACCAGTAAGTCTTACCATACATTTCTAAAAACAATATAGAGGAAAAACAAGACGTAACTGCACTGCCCTCACAAACAAGAGCCAGTCATATAATCTGGGGGGATAATATGGCAAAAAGTAAGGTATTTGTCACACCAGAAAGGTTAAAAGATCTTATAATCAGGTATGTTAAAGAAGAAGAGCGTTCAATAAGCTCGTTGTCCAGGCGTTTGGAGCAAGAGGGCCATAAGATGCACAGGCTTGTGCTGACAGGCTATCTAAAGGCATTGGCTGATGTTGGAGTCCTCAGAGAAAAAGAAATTCCACCTGCAAAAGTCTACACAACCTCTGCTCACAGAGAAAGGAATTTGTACGAGGCTGTGGGCGAGAAATGCATGGCGCTAAATATTAAAGGTGATGAGAAGGCCCAGGTTGCTGTGTATACTTTGCATAAGTTGTTTCACAGGCCAATATTTTTTGAGGAGTTAAAACAGTGCGGTTTCAAGGAGGGTGTCGAGGATGCAGAGCAGATCATAGGTGACGAGAGAAGGGAGGCAAAGGCAGCGCTTACAAAGTCAAATGTGAATCTTCCTTATAATGATCCTGCTTATGTAGTGGAAAAGGACTATGGAACAATATATCATGATATTCTATCTGATATTATAATAGAATCATTCAAGGCCAAAAGACTGGTAATCGGCACAAAGCAGCTCAAGTTGGGGGAAGTTTAATTTATCCTTCTATTTTCAAATATCAAGAGCAAAAAACCTTGTAACTCAAACAATTAGAAGATCATTAAGCATCCACAGCAATTGACTTAAACATCCTTGTTTATTATGGTTATCGATTCCAAGAAGCGAGGGTAGCTACACTTGAGGTGTCCTTCGGACAACCTCTGTGCCCTCGGAAACCTCACTTAACTAGAAAATGCCTCTGTTTCCTACGGGAGCAAGCTTAGCTACCCTCTCAGAAATTATTCGCCTCAATGCGAGGGTAGCTAAGCATGGTCAAAGGCGACAGACTCAAGATCTAATACAAGCCTTTGATGGGACATCTGTTCCAGTAGTGGTCCGCCGGTTCAAATCCGGTCCCTCGCACTTTTTTATTTATTTTGTTCAAAGCCAGTGCGATTGGTTGTGATGTTATGCTTTTTAATACTTGGTTCTTAAACATCACAATCCCTCGCATCTAATTATTTTTCAAGCTAAGAGGGATAATAAGCATATTCTCTACATTCCGGATTTGAACTCAGAGGAAAGGAGATTATGAGCATTTGTAATTGCCTTTCCTCGATAGCGAAAATCCGGCCTCTCGCACTCAAAATCATATTAAAATTGTATTCGTGCGATTGATTGCGAAGTTATAATTTCAAATTAATTTCGTCTTAAGCTTCGCAACCTCTCGCACTTTTTTATCTTTCTCGCCAGTTTTAAATACCTATAAGTTAATCAAACCATCGTTTCTTAGGTTTGTGGAATTATGGACACCGAAATCATCGATGAATTGTGCGAAATAGCAGGTAAAGAGAACTGCTCCACGAGAATGGCAGATCTCTACACCTATGGATTCGATGCGTCCATACATCATGAGACTCCGGAGATAGTGATAAGACCCGAAAACACACAGCAGGTAAGCGAGGTTGTGAAGCTGGCGAATCAAAACATGATTCCCATCACCGCACGAGGGGCCGGAACAGGCCTATGCGGGCACGCTGTTCCAATACAAAAGGGCATTGTCCTTGATATGTGCAACATGACCCGGATTTTGGAAGTTCATGTGGAGGATCTGTACTGTGTTGTGGAGCCTGGCGTGGTATATGCCCAGCTCAATTCCGAATTGGGAAAGAGCAATTTCTTCTTCCCTCCAACCCCGGGGAGCGGAGATGTATGCACGATTGGAGGAATGGTGGCTGTCAACGCATCCGGTATGAGGGCCATAAAATACGGTGCCACAAGAGACTACGTCCTTGGCCTGGAAGTGGTGCTTCCCAACGGCGAAATCATGAGCACTGGTACGAGAACGTTGAAGAACTCTTCAGGTTACCAGCTGGACCGTCTTTTCGTGGGGAGCGAAGGAACTCTAGGGGTGATAACAAAAGTAACGCTGAGAGTGGCGCCCTTACCCAAGGCCCGGGCATTGGCCTTGGTCGCCTTCGATGACCTGGTCAAGGCAGGTCAGTGTGTTTCGAATTTGATCGCAAAACCTCTTATCCCTTCCGCCATCGAGATAATAGACAGGGTTTGCATCGAAGCTGTGAACAAGGCCATGAAGGTTGGATTTCCAGAGGTTGAGGCAATGCTTTTGGTGGAAGTGGATGGACATCCAAAGGTGGTGGAGGAGGAGATAAAAATCGTATCCGAGATTTGTAAAGAGAGCGGTGCAGTTTCAGTGGAATTCACAACCGATAAGGAAAAGATGGCGAGATGGATAGGTGGAAGAAAGGCTGTCCTGCCTTCTCTTTCCAGGTACGGGAAGAAGTATGTTTCTGTTTCATTGGCTGATGACATGGCTGTGCCCATGTCTAAGATTCCGCAAGCTGTTGCAGCCTTCCAGGAGATAGCCAAAAGGAATAATATCCTCGTGGGAACGTACGGTCACGCTGCGGATGGAAACCTGCACACCAAGATGCTTTTGGATCCTAGGTCAAAGAAGTCCTGGGAGAACGGGGAGAGGGCTGTATCGGAGATTTTCGACGCTGTAATAGCTCTGGGCGGCACAGTTACAGGAGAACACGGAGTTGCGATTTCAAAAGCCCCCTATATGCAGAAGGAAAGACCTACTGCCTTGGCCACAATGAAGGCCATAAAAAGGGCAATAGACCCGAACAACATCATGAACCCGGGTAAGATGATGGACTGGGAGGGCAGTATAATCACGAAGTTGAGGTACGAGGTTGAGAAAGAGTAATTCTTGACTACCACTCTTTTAAACACAGTTATAGTGGAAGACGTAAATATCTGATCACACAGTGCGTCTTCCACTAGCAGTGGAGGACAGAGTTAAAGCGTCAAATAGTTATGGCCTCCACTATAGTATGTTAATCCATGTACATATTTGTACCGATTATTCAAATATTGCTCTAAAAAGTATATATATCCTTTAGAACATGTATATTGATATCCCTCTAGGAGTGAAATCAACTCAATAGGAGCGGAGTGGGAAATGGACGGGAAATTCTAAAGGACGTGCTATTTAAAGGGATAAAGGAGGTAGTTCACATGAAGAAAGCCATCATCTCATTTTTTGCTGTTTGTATCCTGTTGAGTGCAAATGTTATGGGTATATTTCTGTTCAGTCCCCAGGAAGAGATAAAAGGCTCTTTTGATGAAATGGTCCATGATAGGGAGGATTCCAACATTGGTGCTGAGCAGAACCAAATGCATGATTCAAACCTAGGCTCTGAGAATAACATGGCCAAAGAGGAGATAGATTGGCATTCCCTTCCTCAAGACAGAAACCCTAAGGCGAGGTTGTTTCTAGAAAAGCAAATCATTGCCATAGAATTCAGGCTGCCGAAGATGACTTTGGAACGAACAGAGGAAGGAGAGATCGTATACCTGGACGATAGCGATGTTTTGCTCGAACCTGGTAGACCCATGGTTCCCGAGGTAAGGTTCTTCGTAGCTGTGCCTCCAGGTTCCAAGGTGACAAATGTAGAGGTGGTGGAGCAGAAGACACATACACTCGAAGGTAATCATGTTCTCGCGCCCTACATACCCAGGACTTTGGACGGTAAAAAGGAACCTGTGGAACCCGACACTGAGGTTTATTCCAGCCATGACGTTTTTCCCTCCTCAATCTATGAAATTCTTGGCCTGGACAAACTCCGGCATCTTGACGCCATCGAGGTTGTGCTTTATCCGGTAAGGGTGCGCCCCGCACTTGGAATCGTGGAGGTATTTGACCTCCTGCGGCTGCGTGTCGAACTGGAAGCTGAGAAAGGAAAGGAGTTGACACCTCCTTCTGTTCCTGCAGATGACCGCCTTGATGGAACCATTTTGGACTCGATTGTAAACCCGGAAGATGTCGGTTTTTATACCACATCAAGCAGACCCTTTTCAGGTGGTCCAAGAACAAGAGCACCTTCGACCATCTCCCACACCTTGGGCTTTCAGGGTTCGGCAAGTGAAATACATACAACCGAGGATACCACTGTTGGGAACGTGGGAGGAGTTGCCCTTCTTAAGAAGGACGATGATTCCTATTACGTGGCCGAGGCGCAAAAGACCATGTATGTGGACGGCTTCGATATTGCCACAGCAAATCCTTTGGCCACTTTAGAATACGCAATGCTCCATGTCCAGTATAAAGGTCCAAATGGGTATGATGGCGACTCCAAGGTTCGCTTTTCCTTGGAAGGCGGGACTTTGCAGAACACAACCATCCAGCCAACTGACTTGAATAATAAGGAAAGTTCTGACGAGAGCTTCGATCTTTTAGGTCATGCAGGTAGTCCAAATACGGTGAGCGACCTTGCAGATATGGACATCGAATTTACTGAGAATGGGGTTGGTGGCGGCTCGAAGGACATACCCTTTGATTACATCCGGATCGAATTCGCATATAGAGAGGAATTCACAGGTGATTCAGATTACCTCATCATCACAAACCTGCAAATGGCGGATGAGCTCACTCCACTGGCAGAGTGGAAGACTGACAGGTTGAACATCGACACCCAGTTGTTCGATATCGACTGGATAGACGCCAACTGGAACGGTACTGATCTAAAAGAACGCATCCATGACTTCATCCGTTCCATGTACGAAAACTACAGCATAGAATGGGTGTTGCTCTGCGGGGACGATGTGGTTGTTCCCACCGATTCAAGCAGCTATGATAACTATTATGCCAATGTTGTGGGATTTATCTACCCCGACGTTATCATCGGCCGACTCCCATCCAGCAACGATTATGAGATGGAAGGCATGGTGGAAGACATCCTGGCAAACCAGCGGGACATGCGTTCCTGGAAGAAGAATATATATCTTGTTGGGACAAACGTCTTTTCCACGGGCGACGGGAAGAATCTCATGACGCAGACCAAGGATGCAAGTCTTAAGGGAAACGGGCATGTTTTTTATGAGGATTACGAGGTTGATGGAAACAATTCCAATAAGCGAACTATTGACACCTATAATATCGGTATGGGTGCCAGTGCCTATTACGGTCACGGCTCAAGTGCGGTCTGGACCATGAGTAACGGGTCCAAGACATTGATTACAAGAAACGATGTGAGGGACGATTTCACAAATTCCGAAAAACGCGGTTTCGTCTGGACCCTTTCGTGTTCCACTGCAAAGTATCTAGGTAGCTCCACAAGTTTGGGGGAGAGGTGGGTCATCGTCAGAAACGGGGGAGGTATTGGCTACATTGGTGGCGCGGAACTCGTATACGTTTCTCCGGGTATGGGCCTTTACAGGGCGTTCTGGAGAGAATACGAAAAGATGTTGGATAACAAAGAGATGCCAACCCAAGGCGAGGTGCACTTCAGGGCAATGAACACCAACTACTATAGGGTATACGTTCTCTACGGAGACCCCCAGGTGGGCCTTTCCCTGGTTGACCCCAACATTGAGGTATTGACAGGGCGCTTCGATGCTGGAACATTCATCGTGCAGAAGGGATTCGACCAGGAGGAAAAAATGACATTCGAAACGACCATCAAATTCCCGCCATACGTTCTTCCGAAAGGAGTTCACCTCAACTTCACGGTGCAAAATGAAGGTGGCAATACCTATTACCCAGACGAGACATTCATCGGCGATCCTGGTAGTGTGGAGGAAAAAATATTCCTGAACTGGACAGTGCCCCTCGGGGCTGCTTTTGGGATCTACAACGTCACCATACGCCTTTACAACGAAAGCCAGGGCTGGGAGTTCGTTTACGAAAACCAAACCTATTTCTTCGTGGACTACAACGCCTTTGTATTCTGGGTGGAGCAGGTAAATTCAGAGGTCATAGAAGGCGACACGGTGATATATCGCGTTCACATCGACAACTTCATAGAGCCGATACCCGCTGGAAAGGTCTGGGTCAACTTGGAAGGGCGAGACTACGCTCCTTATATGACGCCTTTTAATTACTATGGTTCCAGTGCCACGGCCATACCTGCAGGTTTAGATTTCGTCGTCGAGGTGGAGGTGAAGGTTTTGGAGCCTGGAACTTACAACATAACGGCTGGTTTGCACATAGATTGGGCTCTCATGGACTCTGCCCAGGGAAATGAGACAGAGGTGAGAGGCATCAGAATCTTGGATGTTTCCTTTAATCATCCCTTGTACTTCCGGGAAGACCCAGTCAACATCAGCTATCGTTATTTCGCTTTCTCTGATTTTATAGGCAACGCTTCGCTTTTCGTAAAAGATCAAACAGACCAGCTTTACGAGCCCCATAATTTCTTCAACGGCACAAACTGGCTCAACTTCACCTGGACGGTACCCAAGTTTCTGCCAAATGGTACCCACGATATCGACCTTGAAATATATGGTTTTAGTAGGAGCCTGGAGACAGGGGTTGAGGAAATGAGGGTTGTGATCGTCCGGGAAATCCTGGATAAGGGTGAGAACTGGCTAATTCCCAAGCAACAACCTGATGGTGGATGGGAAGAATCCAATTGGGGCTGGCCCCCCGGCTCGAATTACAACGAGACCGCAAGGGCGATGCAGGCTCTCCTGTGGTCGGGTGTGGATCCTTCTGATCCCGTGATACAGGATGCAGCTGACTATGTTGAGAGCAGTCTGAACCTCAGCCTGCCTGGAAGGGTTGACGATTTTGCCGAGACAGTTTGGGCGCTTTCGGATGCTGGGCGTGGCTCCTCAAAAAAGGTTCAGGATTCTGCTGAGATCTTTCGTCAAATGCAGAACTGGATATATGAGCCTGAGAACTGGACACTCAACTTCCAAGGGAGTCTTAACGATACCTGGCTCGTGAACGTCTCTGGATACGATGGAGATTCTGGTTTACTCTACTGGCATGAGTACAACGGAACAATAAACTCGAATTGGACTGAAGTCTGGGTGAACTTCTCGGTTCTTCCAGGAACCGTCAAATTGAATGTCACAGTCAAAACCTCCGCATTTTGGTTACAGGGTTTCCTATTTCCTCCCTTCTACAAGGTGGAATCCTGGGCTTGGGATTCGATAAGGGTGGACGACTACCAAGGACCTGGCGACGGCATTACATATAATTGGACAATATCTGAAAAGATCGAATTCGACCGCGGCTGGGGTAGGAAGAAGGCAATGCCTTCTCTCGCGGGATTCACAGCCTGGGCCGCAATTGGGCTTCTGCAGTCCGGCGCCTTGGGTCCCCTTGAGATCGAGGCCCTGGAAACAGGGGTGCAGTGGCTTTTGGACAATCAAAGCGCAGATGGTAGTTGGGCTCCTTATGTTATAGACGGAATGGGGTGGGGTGGATTCGCATATCCTGATCTCATCGTTGGCGGTTGGGCAGCTGATCCTGTCCAGAACACTGCCTTACCTGTGATTGCGCTTATTATGCACGGTACATTGGGTAAGGCTGTTGATGATGCCGTTGAGTTCCTTAAGCTCCAGCAGGCTGAAGACGGCTCATATCCCTACAGCCCGAGCCCATGGGATTACCGCGTAAACCTAGTTTCAACTTCTCATGCGTTACGGGCCTTGAGGAGGGCAGGTTATGTGTTCGAAATCGGCAATGCTTATGTTAGAGAGGCTGTACGATGGCTTTGTATAGCTCAGGACAAGGATACAGGAAACTGGGATGAGCAGGCCAACTTCACTCGGGTAACGGCGGAGGCCATGCTGGCTCTTGCAAGCCTTAGATATTTGGATACCATGGAGTTGGAGGAAGGATGGAACCTGATATCTATTTCTTTGATTCAATCTGACACTTCATTGAGCTCTGTCTTGGAGTCCATTGATGGTGAATACGATGCAGTCCAATGGTACGATCCAACTGACACGATAGATCCCTGGAAACATCACCAAATAATCAAGCCCTCTCATTTGAACGACTTGGATGAAATAAACCATGATATGGGTTTCTGGATCCATATCACCAAATCTGGAGGGTCCACATTTAGGTACATTGGTTCTGAGCCACAAGGTAATCAACAAATCACTCTCCATAAAGGCTGGAACCTCGTGGGCTATCCCTCCCTTACAAGCTACAACAGAACCCAAGCCTTAAACAATCTAACCTTCGGCACAGATATAGATGCGATTTGGGCCTATAATGCAGTGATGCAAAGATGGGAGCAGGTAGGACCGTCGAGTTATTTCGAGGTTGGAAGAGGATATTGGGTTCACGCAATAACAGATCGTGTGTGGGAAGTGCCTATTTGAAGATAATTTCCCTCTAAAAGGTATTAGAATTAACCCAAAATCAACGATGGATCAAAAAACAATATAAAATATACCCCTAAAACCACGAGCATTCCGATCCATATCCCTGGGTTCCATCTAATTATTTTTGAACCGTCCAAAGGTGGAACAGGTATCATATTAAAACCACCGATGAACAAGTTCAACCATAATATCATACTGATCAATAATTGTAGTTCGTCAATTGGGGAGATGAAAATCCATATCGGCAAAAGGAAAGAGGCAACAACTATGTTCATCAAAGGCCCTGCTGCGCTGACCTTTCCATTTTCCTCCTTTGAAAGATGCCCTCGAACATACACTGCCCCTGGTGCTGCAAATAAAAATCCCATAAATGCAGAGAATACGGCCATTAAAAGTCCAAAAGGCCAGGCCCTAAACTCTGCCCAGCAGCCATAACGCTGGGCTACGATTTTATGTCCAATCTCGTGAAGTAGGAAACCGGTTATAACTGCCACGAATGATAAGCCTATCACCGTAAAAATGGATAATCCTTCTAAGCCAGCAAATAAAAGAGTAAAGGCTATAGTCAATGCACCTACCGCCATCAATAAATGCTTCTTTTCTTCATCTGAGAATTTCAAACCTTGGGGCGGTGGCTCAAGATAATGTTCATAGGGTTGATATGTAACCTTGTATGTTGCTCCTCTATCATCTCCCCACATTTCAATTCCTCAGATTTTTTTGGTTGAGATATCGATGCCCAGGCCGGTGAAGAACATCTTTCTGCACATGTTTGCAACCTCATTTGCAATCAGTTCCTTATCACTCTTGTCCTTGATGTTCACCTTGTCCAGTGGAATCTGAACTCCTGCGGAGGTTGCATGGCCGCCTGCTGAACCCAGCTTGCTAAAAGCCTTCTTGACCACCTCGCCAATGTGCACATTCGAGTCGACGCTTCTTGATGAGATATGGATGTTGTACCCTCGAATGCCGCACAAACCAACTATCCTAACCCCCTTCTCCCTCATAAGGAACTCCGCAGCCTGAGGCAATGCATCCCTCTCCTTGATATAACCTACAGAGGAGAAGAGCACCCCATCTCTGATCTCCCTGTTCACAATGGCCCTTCCAATCACATCCATGGTATAGGCTGTCATGGGAGGGGACTCGATCCTCTTTAAGAGATCCTCATCTGCAAATGATGAAAGGAACCCTGCTGCTTTCAGGTCTGTGGGCGAAACATTCCTTGTGAAAGACTTTGTATCGACCTTCAAAGCGTACAGAAGCGCTGTGGCGAGTTTTGGATACACTTTAATATCGAGCTGTTGCAAATAGGTTGTTAGAACCGTGGACAATGCTCCGATATTGCTTCTGATATCCATCAGGTCGGAAGCGTTTACATTCCTGCTTGTGGAGTGGTGGTCCAAGACGATGTTGGGCACAATGTTCTTTGGAAGGACATTGTTCTCTCCCGGTACAGCGGTCTCGATCATGATGATCTTGGACGCGTTTTTTAGAGCTATGGAAAGTTCCTCTTCATTACCAACATGATGAAGCTCTAATTCGAGGAGACGAACCAGTTCCTTGTTCTCCTGATGGGATATCTCACCACCGTAATATATCTTCGAAGATAATCCTTCATTTTCACAGATCGCCTGAAATGCAAGGGCAGAGGCTATAGAGTCTGGATCTGGATTGTTGTGTGTGAATATGGCTATGGTTCCTTTACCAGCTTTTTGCAGGATTTTTCGAAGCAGCGTCGCTGTTCTTTCTATAATCCGAGTTTCCAAGGCGCTCTTGAGGGCGTTAGTCACACTATCCGAGGTTCGAATCGGCACCACACCTTTGAACCTGCTCATCTGATCTTCGCTCTCTTTGTCCGGTGCGTTTACGATGATCGTAGCATCCTTGATATGCTCTCTTGTCATTTTAACCAATTCTAAATTTTTTTGACCGTCATCACTTAAAATAAACACCTTGTCATTGGTCTTAACATAACTTTCTATGATCTCTGGGGAAAAAGTCTTTACTTTCAGCACCTTGAATCCTTCCCTTTCAAGCTCATCCAAATCGCTGGCATCCTCATCGATTATTAGGATGTCCTCTCTGGCGCAATCCAGGCCACGGACTAATTCATAACCGAACCTTCCAAATCCTAAAATCGTATACATATATTTTCCTCGCTCAGCTACAAGAGTTCCTTTTTCGATCCTTACCACTTAAAGCCACTTATCCTAGCAATGGAGTCATGTATCAGGTGTTTCCCGTTCTAAGCATACTTTTTTATCAAACTCTCGATGTGCCCTTTAGGCACCACGCCGGTAACGCGTTCTACATGCTCACCGTCCTTAAAGAATAGAAGCGTTGGAATCGCCATGATATTGAATTTCCTGGATATTTCAAGGTTTTCATCGGTGTTGAGCTTACCAAAGGTTACGTTTGGGTATTCCTCCGATAGTGCTTCTATCACAGGACCGATCATCCTACACGGCCCACACCAGGGAGCCCAACAGTCCACAACCACCAAAGAATTTCCCTTTACGATGTCGTCAAATGTCCCGTCCGTTATTTCAATGGTCCTAGCCGTCATACTCATACTCCCTATGTAACTGGAACCGAGAATCGTGATAATACTATAAGAAAGTATTGACCCATTCACATTTTATATTGTCAATTGAAAAGAACCAGATTAACAGGTGGTTTGCAGTAAATATGTAAATTGTTTTATCCTTCTTAGAGTTACAGGTATGCGTAAAATGGGTTTGGTGACCATGAAAATGTCCCTTGAAATCCTTATAATTTTAATTCTCGCTGGATATTTCACGGTGGGCATTTCACAGATTTTTTGTGCCCTTCGAATGAAAAAGGAGGCGAGCAGCATACGATTTCCAAAGAAGGATTTCTTTGTCTCTGTCATAATACCAATCAAGGAGGTCTCAAGGACAACCCCGCAAAACCTGGAATCTGCATGTAGGCAGGATCATCCGTGTTTTGAGGTGATATTCGTCGCTGAGAAGGTCGAGCATGGTGCATATCGAGTTGCAAAGTCTCTGGCCTGGAAATATCCAAATACGAAAGTATTGGTCTCCGGACAGCATGATCCTTCAAAAACAATAGGCAAGTGCCACAACCTGGTTTATGGTGTCAAACATGCAAAAGGTGAGGTGTTACTTTTCGGGGATTCGGATGTGAATTATTCTCGGGACTGGATCGGGAAGATGATCTCTCCATTAAAAGAAACTGTGGATGGAGGACACATCGAAGCCGTGACTGCCCCGTTTTTCATGGAACCGGAAGGTTTTTCAGGAAAGTTCATCGCCCTCTCTGTTTCCCTCGTGACATTCACAGCCTCCTTCACCCGCCGGAGGCAGAGATTTGCTCCCTTCGCTTCCGGAGCCTCGATAGCCGTGACCAGGAAGGTCTTTGATGATTTGGGAATAGCTAAAATCTGGAGAAACTCGTTCAACGACGACCTGGTTTTTGCGGATGAGGTCATAGATCATGGCAATCACATCTACAACCAACTCGCCAATTTGAACCATCCCAACGAGGCCTTTTTAGATATCCAACAGATCAAGGCAAAACTGATCAGGTGGGTGGTGACGATATCCACATTCGGTCACAGGAATCTGAGGGCTGAGGTGCCCTTCATGGTTGTCAGGAACCTGCAATTCCAGGTTGCCCTGATAATTGCACTTACCCTTTTCTTTTTCGGATATTCCATTTCTCTTGTGCTGGCGATTGCGGTTGCGGGATATGTCTACCTGGTGGTTTACAGATGGCTTGTGGGACAAATCATCGAGGAAAGAGGCTTGATCCCATATTACCTCCTGGTCCCCATAAGCCACACGACCATGATGCTGTTCTTTGCTATCGTCAGGTTGTTTTACAGGAGCTTCTTTTGGGAGGGGAATATTTACACTGTGAAGGGAAGGTATTCGAGGTAGA
>JAZGAR010000293.1:0-3329 GCA_036475875.1 Thermoplasmata archaeon | reverse complement strand
ATCCTGTCATGAGGAGATATTTTGAATATAAACCCCTCAAAAACCGAAATAACTATCTAACCTTATGACCATCATCACAGCCCTTCCCAGGTGAAATGATGTTCGCAGAAAGAATGCGCAGAATAGGACCCTCAGGAACGGTGGCCACGGCAGATCTGGCCGATAAACTGAAAAGGGAGGGCATGGATGTGCTCTCATTTGCCATTGGGGAGCCTGATTTTGATACTCCTTCCCATATAGTGGATGCAGCAACGGAGGCCTTGAACCAGGGATTCACACACTACACACCCGCTTTGGGCATACCTGAGCTCAGAGAGGCTATAGCCGAGAAGAGCAGGAAGGAGAACAAAATTCCTTGTGATGCTAAAAACGTGATGGTAACGCCCACCAAGTTCGGGATATTCGCATCTTTATTGGCCCTTGCCGGGCCAGATGATGAGGTGGTTCTTCCGGATCCAGGATTCGTTTCATATTTTCAGGTGATAAATTTTGCTGGTGCAAAGGCGGTGGGAGTCGGGGTTTCACATGAAGATGATTTCCGATTATTGCCTGAGGATGTTGCAGAGGCGATAACACCTAAGACCAAGGTCATTATATTGAACTCACCGAGCAATCCCACGGGAAGCGTGGCTACAAAGGATGACTTGAAGGGCATCGCTGACCTTGTAGTGGATCATGATCTTAATATCATAACAGATGAAATCTACGAGAAAATAATTTATGAAGGGGAACATTTTTCCATTGCCTCCCTCGATGATATGTTCGAAAGAACCCTGACGATCAACGGTTTCTCAAAGTCCTATGCAATGACAGGATGGCGTTTGGGATGGGTCTTGGCGTGTGAGAAGGTGGTGAAGGAGATCCAAAAGATCCAGCAGCATTCCATAACATGTGCCGTGTCCTTCGCACAGAAGGGAGGAGTCGCAGCTCTTCGAGGAACGCAGGAGCCAATAAAAAAGATGGTTTCCGAGTTCAAAACCCGAATGGATTTGATGGTAGAAGGAATAAACTCCATCCCGGGGTTGAGTTGCCAAAAACCAAAAGGTGCGTTTTACGCCTTCACGAAGTTCGATTATGATATGTCATCGATAGAATTTGCTAAGTTATTGATTGAGAGGGCCCATGTGGCGGTTACTCCTGGTTCAGCCTTTGGAAGGAGGGGTGAGGATTATATTAGATTCTCTTATGCGACCTCCCGCGAGAATATAACAGAAGGCCTGAAGAGGATAGAAAAGGTTCTTGCTGAATTATGAATTTCTTTCTTCGACAGACAGCTTTTGTTCTGCAAAAATATTAAGTAGTCATATGAAATATCCCTATATACGGGGGATTAAAAATGACTGTATACAAAATAATCGATGTTGTCGGTGTTTCGGAGAAACACTTTTCCGATGCTGCTAAGAACGCGGTTGACGAAGCTGCCAAGACGGTAAGAAACATAAAGAGAGCCGAGGTCGTGAAATTGGATGTGAAGGTTGAGAACGACCAGGTGACCAAGTACCGTGCCGAAGTAAGGATATCGTTCGAGATAGAGAAGTGAACCCGTTAGGGAATTCACCGTGAACTTTCTATTCTCTTTTTTCGATTTTTAATCTGTATTAACTCCCAGGTATCGTTGAGCTTGAAAATTTAAAAAATATAATGAAGAAATGGATAATTTTTTGGGATGGTATACGAATCTTTTACCTTGAAATCTTATTTTTCTCAACCCAGCAATCGCAACCTTAATACCCACCAACCTCTTTTTACAAATCCATCAAAGTGATGCCATGCAAAAATTCGAGTTCAAGTGGATTTCTCCCATCTCCTTCGGCTCCGAGGGCCTTGCCAAGATACTACGCGAAATTTTGGAGGGATTGGGCTACGAATTCAAGAGAGATAACTTTCAGAAACATTTCGACAAGACCTTCATAATCGTGCCCTTACTTCGTTTTACCTATGCGTTTAGATTCATCGTCAAGAAGCCTTCGGAATTTGTGGTGGACATGTACGATACACAGCCCACCCATTCAAGCACGATGCCCTATATCGAAATAGATTCTGTGAATGAGAAGAACATAAAGGATATCCAAAAAATGCTGAAACTCATGGTTGAAAAGCTACCCCGAGAGCCCTGGAAATTCACAAGGGGCCAGAGGCTGATGCACGGCGCCCTGATGCCAGAGTTTCGGAGGGCCAGGAAGGCCTGGGAGAAAATCGGCGTGAAAGGAAAATAGACAGGGAATTATCAACCGAATATGAAATATATGGCAACCACCGTGCCCAATATCGCTTCGCCCACGATAAGGCCTGTGGCGATCATGTATGTATCGAGCATTTTTAAGGTCTTCTGCTTTTCTGTCCACTTCTCTTTCTTGGCCTTGGGCTCGAGGATCTTCTTCTCCCAGATGTCTCTCATCGCCCCGCCAAATATCATGGGTAACATCAGCCAGAGCGGGAAATACATGCCTAGGCCAATCGCGGTTCCCATACCGGTAACCAGCTCAAGCATTACTCCAAGGGCAAAACCGATCAAGAGGAAGGAGACCAGCATGCCCATGTTGGAGCCACCGAGGAAAGTCACCACAATGGTGGCAAAAGCGTTGGCCTGAGGAGCCACAAGAGGCATTTCACCGCTGGCCAATAACTGGCTGAACATGACGGCAGCGAGCACAGAGGCTATGGCACCAGGAATTATGCCAGTTAGCTCACCCTTCATCAAATGGTACGGCCTATTGCCTATGTACAATCCGGACTTGAAATCCCAGATTATGTCACCTTCCATTGAAATCGCGCCGGCAAAAACCGTGGTGCCGATGAGAACGATTATCGCCGTGGTTCCCATGGGCAGGCCAAGGCCCATGAAGATAAGTATCAACATGATGAGAACGATGAAGGATGTACCAGAGACTGGTTGTGTTCCTGTTTCCCCCATGACCTTTACAGCTATCGCCCCTAGGAAAAAAATTGTGGAAACGAGAACAGCTGTAAATATCAGCGAAACAAGGGGATTCGATCCTTCAAACCCGAGCCAAAACAGGAAGAAAACAACGATGGATGTGAGCAAGGTCATTGGGATTATGTGCGTAATAGGCCACTCGTACCATCCTTTTCCCTCGATGAAATCCCTTCTTTCTCCCCCTTTTCTTGCCGTGAAAATATCCGACATTGCGGATTTAAAGGTCGGGATCATCTTTAAAAGTCCTGTAATGCCCGCGCCCAATATCGTGCCAACTGCTATGGGCCGAGCGATCTTTGTGAAGGCTGCATAGGCAGGAGAATAACCGTAACTTCCCAGACCAGAATAAAACATAGGGGCAAAATAGGCTCCTTCTGTCCCTGCACCCGGA
>JAZGAR010000292.1:0-5129 GCA_036475875.1 Thermoplasmata archaeon | reverse complement strand
GTCTTAAGCCTGAACATCCCGCCGAGTCCTCCGTGTAAAAAAATATTACACTTTGTGAGAAGGGAGAAAGGTGTTTGTTTGATTCCTCGTCCCTACCCCTCCGAAACAACCTTATATCCGCAATATATTGCGGCTAAATGAAGATAGGTAAAATAGTAAATCACTTTCATCAAAAAGTTAAAAAAGAGGCGAACAAAATGGCAAATGCAACGATGGACAAGAAGGCAGATCTGGCAGGACCAGGCATCGGCGATTACAACGAGGTGGAAAAAATACTACCGCAGGACTACACCTCACTCCTTTCTCCAAAGGAAACGCAGAAGGCAATTTTTGAAATGAAGAACTACATCGAGGAGAACCTTTGTAAAGAGCTCAATCTGATGATGGTTCAGGTTCCTCTAATCGTGGATGTCGAAAGCGGTGTGAACGACATGTTAGATAGAGATGGCTCCCGCACCCCAATTGAATTCGACTGTGGATTGGGGCTAAAAAAGCCCTTACGGGCTTCGATTGTACAGGCAGCCACAAAATGGAAGCGTGTGGCGCTGAGCCAATTCAATATGGAGGTGGGTGAAGGTATCTGCACGGATATGAAGGCCGTGCGCAAGGACTACTTCCTAGATCACGATCACAGCGCTTATGTGGACCAGTGGGACTGGGAAAAGGTTATTTCCGAGAAGCAACGAAAACTGGATTATCTCACCGATACCGTGAAGAGGATATGGAAGGTTATCAAGGGAGCCGAGACACATGTTCTGGGACTCTTTCCCCAGCTTGCAACTGATAAATACCCTAACCTGCCAAATGAGCTCACCTTCCTGCATGCTGAGGAAATACTGGACATGTATCCTGACCTTCCCCGCAAGCAACGGGAGACCGAGGTTCTTCAGAAATACCCCGCCGTTTTCATCTACGGTATAGGCTGGCTTCTTTCGGATGGTTATCCCCACGAGATGAGGGCTGCAGATTATGATGATTGGGTGACCGAGACCACCTCAAAGAACGGAAAGCCTATGCACGGTCTCAACGGCGACATCCTAGTTTGGAACCCTGTTACAAAGCGCCGCCATGAACTCACATCAATGGGCATCCGCGTGACCAAAGAGACTTTGAAGAAGCAGCTAAAGATGTCCGGTCAGCTCGATTTCCTGAAGCTACCGTATCATCAGGCCATCCTGAACGACGAGATTCCGCTCAGCATCGGCGGTGGTATTGGGCAGTCACGTACCTATATGCTTCTTCTCAAAAAGGCTCATCTTGGAGAGGTGAGCGTTACAATATGGCCAAATATTCTCAAAGACATGTGCAGGAAAAAGAATATACATGTCTTGGAGTGAACATTTGTGGTATTGGTAGATGGGATTCAATAAAGTATGGAGTAACTTAAACCCTATTTTGGATACCAACAGCCATTAATAGCCATAAAGTACATGTATATGAAACACTCTCCCCGGTTGGTCATCGAGGAGTCCAGATGAAACGCAGTTCAAGAGTTTGGAAGAAGAAAGGCCAACAAAGATGGAAATGGCGCAAAAAGAAGATGCGAAGAAGAAAGAGAGCGCAGCAGTTGAGAAAGAAATGAGCCTCTTGCTTCAGGGCCCTTATCTTGGTGGGGGCATGGGGTAGTCAGGGATCCTCGCGGGCTCCAGTTAAATGGGAATGATTGCCAACGGGTTTGCCGATCCGTTGATAATAAAGCTCAACGGAGATGACGACTAACTGGAGCAATGACCTATTACTAGAAAAATCCAAAAAAGCTGGTATAGAGTAGCTCTCTATACGGTGGAAACCCGCTGATCTGGGTTCAAATCCCAGTGCCCCCACTTAACTATTATATAGATATATTCGTGGAGGCACTTTGTGTTCGAGTTATAAATGAATATCATTTACATCTTAAGCTCGAACACCCAGTGCCCCTATGGAAATTTTAGATTAAATTGATTCATGAGCGCAATGAAAAAATTATCATTCAAAATAAGGCAGTAGGTTATGAAAATCCAAATCTATTGTATATTTAAATCATTGTGGTGGTAGATTTCCAATAGGTAGAGGTTAAGATGTTGGGGTCTCTTGACAATTCGGACAAATACCCGAGCTTGCTTCCATCTGTTCGCCACAGCTAGGACAGGGCATAAACATGGGGTAGGACCCATAATTACGCGAACCAGGCCGTATTCCCATGACTACAAGGAGAAGTCCCACAGTTGTCAGTACCAGCGTTATAACAGTAAACAGCGCTAAAATCACACCCACTACGACATATATCACACCGAGCTGAGTCAATTCTTCCACTTTTTCACGCCCCTAATGGTTATTACAATTCCATTTTAAATAGATTTCTATCATCTTGCGCTTTAATTGCCAGTTTATACGCAAAAGTTCAAATATCAACACAATAAACCCTTTAATCTCTGTAGTTGAGGAAGATGACTTCCCTGTGCTTAATTTTTTAAAGTACGACTCCTCTACCCAAAGTTATCATAGACGAGGATCGATATGAAGAAAAAGATAAAAAAGCGAGATTGGATGCTGAACTGGAACCTTCTCACCATCATATTGGGTGTTACCCTGGTTTTGGAGGTTGTGGTGGTGCTATATTACTACCCTCCCAAAAGAAAGGGATACACGATTCTGGCTCTTTCCATAGCGGTTGCGGTCATTGGTTACCTTGCATATAAAACCCACAGCAAACAGCGCGAGGTATTATTAGCCCTACAGGAAGTGGAACCGCTGCGTTTTCAGCATGCCGGTTCCAATCTGAATCTAGTTCTCACTGTGCTGATATCAGGTTCAATTTTTATTGCAATTTCGTATATTATCAGCTCCTATATAGGTATTCCAATATACCTATCCATTCCCGAGATCGTTTTTGGTGTGATGCTCACCGTATCAAAGAACGTCACTGCCCATGAGATACTGGGAAAAACGCTTCTCATACGGGTTAGCTTTATCGAGCTTTACTTTCCAATAAGCAACATTGATACCATAAGGGCGGATGAGGGCCGGCTTCCTGATTTACCTAAGCATCTGAAACTTCCAAGGAGATATCGAGCAGTTTCCTCATATTTTGGACACAGGATTTATATTACCCTGAAAAAACCCCAAAACATGTTTGTCATGGGCTTTCCTCCAATCAAAAAGACCAGGAACATACTGTTCGATGTCGATGACCCTGGGAGATTTGTAACCGCTATATTGGATAGAATGCCGTTTTTGAAAGTAAAATAAATAATAATGACTTTACATTTCTACTTTCATCATCGAGTATCATCAGCCAGCAACATCGAATTCTCGATTTACTTTCACTTTACTCTGCGTACAAGCTATATAACCAACAAAATCAATTTCAGACTTGAGATTGCAAGGCAGTCTCCGCTGATGTGCCGTTACTCAGCGAAAAATCGAAAAAGACAAACGGAGATAATAAGATGAAAGAAACGAAAAATATAGAAGAAGTGTCTCGGCAGGAAGAACGATTGGAAACCAAGATGGGCATAACCAAGGAACAGGCCAAGTACTGGTACTCTGTTGCTAAAAAGGATATAGCAGAGGGAAACAAGGAGGGTGCGTGGAATGTCTATAGATGGCTGAAGGAGAACGATGCTTGGTTTCATGCTAACCACCTGCGCAGAGCACTAAGAAATGCAGCCCAATGAAGGATTGGGCTCCCCCCTCTTATTTTTTTCAATATTCAAGTTTTTCCGCTAATCGTTAGTTATTTATGCACCCAAATCAATCCCCACACGCTTGAGATGAGGGGAGCGCTTGAGAAACTTTATCTTTGCCAGCATTATTGAGGATATCAGTGAGGACATTGGCGTCTCGGAGACTTTTTGTTACATAATAATAGCCATATTAGCCTTGACAGTAGTTTTTGCAATAGTCAGTTGGATCATCGGTGGGAAGAGAAGAAGGAAAGAAATTCGCGAGAGTAGGAAAAAAACTTGCCCCGGCTGCGGCGGTGACAACGAGGCAGACGCTTTGCTCTGTAAGTATTGCGAGGAAATGTTATAACTTTGAGGTTGGAAGACAATGAAAGTAAAGGTGAAGCTCTTGCCGAAAGGAAAAAAATTCGAGAATATGAACCTCAAGGATGGGTCAAGAGGACTGGAACTCCTCGATAAAATGGGTCTCGCACCGGATGCGCACATCATATCCCGAAAAAGCGGTCCCATCCCACTGGACGAGAAGCTTAGAGAAGGGGAAAAAATCAGTATAATCCAGGTTATTTCTGGAGGTTAACCTCAATCGCCTTCTTTTTCCTCTCGTTTTACTGGTTATTCTTCCTCTTGAGGCTCTTCATTCTCCTCCAAGTTTTCCTCTTCCACTTCCCCTCCTAACTCTTCCTCCCTTAATTCTTCCTCCTCCACTACCTCGCCTTGTTCTTCTTCCACGAGCACTTCTTTTTCCACTTCCTCTTTGGGTTCGATTACCTCTTTCTCCCCGTCGTTCTCTTTGTCTTCCTCTTTGACTTCCTCTTCACCCTCTTCTTTGTCCCCTTCTTCTTTTTTCTTCTGTCTATCCTTGAGATCTATAATGCCCCAGATGTTGTCGAGCAGTTCCGGCAGAAGTTTAAACGCTATGAAAGCCAATATTATGAGAGCCAAAAAGCTGCCGGCTTTCCCAATGGTATGGTGTGAGAGATCGTAGCTCCAGCCCAGTGCATCCATCATGTAGATGATGCTCAGGTTCCTTAAAAGGTTCAGAACGTAGATCACAGGTACGATTGCTAAAAAAGCATTCCACTTACGCTTTTTTAGGGCCTGGACACAGTATATCGCGGCAATGAAGATCAACATACTTTGAATTGCTGTGCAAGACTGAATAATAGTCGCACTCGAGCCCTCTATTGGAACAGAGATTTCGTTGTAGTTCGTCCTGTACCACAGAGGATTGTCTGCATAGTTGATGGCTCCAACTTTGTAATTGAAGCCGAATATGTTGATCAACCACACAGTTTGAACCGCAACAGCGTGGATTATATATCCTGAGATGATTGGTATCTTGTCTATGAGAAAGTATAAACCGCCAGCATAGAATGAAGCACCTGTAATCCACTTCAAACTCCTATTTTTCTCATCCCAGATGTATGAGAGGTACTCATGGTATCCTAGGTAGGCATAGAACGG
>JAZGAR010000291.1:0-2011 GCA_036475875.1 Thermoplasmata archaeon | reverse complement strand
ACAATCTTATTCCCGTAAATAGCTGGTACCTGCTGATTTTTATCATCCCAAGTTATCCGTACCTCAGAACCAACTACCTCCGCATTCCCCTCCGGTTTCAACATCCCCACAAAAACGGCACACACCAATACCCAAACAAAGAACATAGATAATGCTCTAATTCTCATTCCGCTTTGTTTCATAATCATCCTCCCCCAAGGAGTATTTCGAGTACCAAATTGAAGTTCATGCTTAAATAGATATCGAGATGTGAAGTAAGTGACATCTGTAATATTCTTTTCCCGCTGTATAATGTTTAAGCCTCATTATTATGTGGTATCTCCGATTATCCGAACGAACTGTATAACCACCCTCTCAATGTTACCAATGTCTCTTGACCTTGCAGGAGAAAAAATCAGCCTAAAGAAAATCCTCAAGCTTGCACTCCTTGACCTTCTCGTTCTCGAATAAAGATGCAATGGCCCCATCCATCAAACGGATACGCTGCCTCGTGTAGTTCGAGATGTCGTAGCTCTCCATTATCTCCTTGCTGACCTTTAGGTACTTCTTGACACTTCCCTCATGCACAGTTAACGTCAGATTTCCACCGCACCCGGTGCACTTGCCAGATAACGGCATCCGCCTGTATTTTTTGTTGCATTTCGTGCATCTCACCTGCTGGGTCGAGAACCTCCTCAGGTTTCCTATCATGTCCGGGAGGAAATGACTGTTGATCACTCTCGCCACTACATCATCAGTATCCACAGCTCGAATCTTTGAGGCCAGACTCAGCTGTCCCTCCATCTTGTCTATCATGGTCTTCAGGGTTTTGTACGCTGATTGCTCAGGCCCTTCACCTATGTTCTTCGTATCATGCGTGAATCCAAAGCCTTCGTACTGATCCTCATTTCCTATCCTCCCTGCAACCAAGTCCATGATGCCCTCCACCTCTTTTGGATTGGAATAGCGCATCGTGGCCTCATAGAACTCTAAGGGATATCGAAAGAGAACATCCAGGTTATGAGCCTCTTTGTCTATCTCATCGGGGTTTATCCTCGTGGACAACACCAAAGGAGCGTCCATCAACCCGCCCCGAGATTTTGGTAAATATGCGCGGGAAAAATCGATAAGACCATCAAGAAGAAGCATCACGCAGTCCTCATCACCGTCACAGTTCCGTCTTTTTGCGGCATGGAAAAATGGATGGGCGTAACCAACCTGGGCCGTTGTGTAGCCTATGATCCTAGCAAGGACACCTCCTGAAGTGTGAGGGGCCAGACCAACCACAAGATGGCCTATCAGATCTTCTGGCACGAAGGCATTGTAAAAGGATTCCAGGCCGTAAAATTTCACGAGAATATCATCTATGAACTTCGATACCTTCACGAAATACTCACCGCATTTTATGGAAGGTATGATATCCTGAGGTTTGAGTTCTATCAACTGCTCCTCATTCTCAAGAGGATTGCCAGTATGATCTTCAATGTAGCCTAGCTCTTTTGCCTTTTCCACATTTAAGCCTATCTCAGAGGGCCTTACATGCGTTACAGGGACATCCGTCATATCGAACCGTATCGTACCGTCCTTGAAAACAAAGACTTCGTGCTTCGCCCTTAATATCCCCTTTTCCAACGGCTCCGGTGTTTTATGCTTTGATATCATACCCTTTACGCCTTTTATATCCAAGCCGTTGCCCTCGCCCAGGTTCGTTATTGCCTTCCTGAACTCCCGCTCAAAATTGATTTTTTGAGGTATTGGTGCTTCAACGGGCACGGTGTGCCCACCGCATTCACATTGACAGGAAAAATTTCTTTTTCTGCATTTGAGACACCGCCTTATTCCCATTTCTACTGTTATCTCCCTCTTCTTCAGTGCCTCGCCAACCAACCTCTGTGCCCCTCCACTTTCGCCCAAAGGAAACAGTAAATGAGGCGGTGGCCTCATCTTGCGCTCCTTTGCCTTTTCAGGTCTGGCCATTCTGGCTCCTATTCTTGTTGGCGCCCTTTCTCTGATCTGAAACCCTGCAAGGCTG
>JAZGAR010000290.1:0-2268 GCA_036475875.1 Thermoplasmata archaeon | reverse complement strand
CCATTTAAATTCTATTATCTTTGATACATGGTGTCCCTTTCGTGTTTCGGTTATGTTCACATCTGCTATCGTCTTAAGCCGAAAACTGGCAGGGCCACCATTTAGATTACATTTTAAATATATTCATGGTGACCCTTAGTGTTTCGGTTATGTAGATATATGCTTTCGTCTTAAGCCGAAACACTGGCAGGGCCACTTTATTAATTTACCGGGGAACAACTTACTTTTATTTAGAGGGCAAATCAATGAAGTAATAGGATAAGAACTGTATTTAGATGACTGGAAATATTATTCTATGAAGAAGTTAGCCCCCAATTCCTTAGGAGGAAAAATTTTCGGGTCAGATAGCCGCGATAAATTATGCGAGGAAGGGTGGGAATCGGGGGCTTTGAGGGATATTAGTTAGGCACTATATATGGTTTACTCATAATGACATCATGTCCCTATCTATCTATTATAATACCGCATCAGAAACAATAAAATACGAATAAGTGGTTTTACCAAATGGTAGGGGGGAACCGCATCAAGCTGACTGTGAACGAACGTATCCTACTTCATCTGAGGAGGTACTACACCCCTAAAAATGAGGTGGAGGTACCCCAGGCTGTGACCCAAATGGGAATAGCGGATGCAATCGATATCAGGGTAACGCATGTTCCACGGTCAGTAAAGAAGTTGGATGAGGAAGGTCTGATATATGAAAGTGTGATGCACATCGAAGGATTAGACAAGAGACGGAAGGCGTATTTTCTCACGGAGAAAGGAATGTACCATGCCAATGATATCAAGAGAAATCTCGAGGAAAGGATGGTTCCATTCAAAGATCCAAATGGAAAGGTCAAGGAGGTCAAAATCACTGAATTAAGGGATATCATAGGGATAAAACTGGATGTACTGGATTTGGTAAGACTGGTAGACCGGGAGGGAGTTCTAAATAAGAGGACTATGGAAATACTTGCCAAGAGTAAAAAATCGGAAACTCAGAAGGCAACAACGCTCTTCGATTTTCCACACAAGGTGCCAGTTGCAAGGGATTTTGTTGGAAGAAAAGAAGAAATTGATACTTTAAACAAATGGATCAGGGATGAGGGGATCGTGCTGATATCTTTGCATGGAAATGCAGGTATGGGGAAGTCTTATCTTGTAGCGAAAGTTATCTTTGATCTCAAAGATAAAATAAGCATTTTTTGGTTCGGGTTCGGAAAAGTTGAGGGATTTGAAGAGATGGTCGAGCATCTATCCGAATTTTTTGCCAGACTGAACCGAGCAGAACTGAAGACGGTTCTCAGAACCAAAGAAAAGAGGCTCCAAGCGATATTGAAGGGAACTATCACCGCCCTCAGCGGAACGAACGCCTTGTTGGTTTTCGATGCATTGGATGAGGCTGACACCAGATCAAAAAGGTTTCTTGAGCTTTTATCTCTGGACTTAGATGCAATGAGTGGAGCTAAAATAATAATCATGTATAGAGGCCCGGCAAAACTCTTTGCCAAGGAAGCGATCGATTCTGAGCATTTCAAAGAGATGCAATTAAGTGGTCTGGACAGGAAAAGCTGTAAGACTCTTTTAGGCCTGAAAAAGCTGCAAAAAGGAGAATTCGAAAGGATATTCAGACTGACAGAGGGTAATCCTCTGGTATTGAAGTTGATAAAATTGGAGGATGTGCGGGAGCTTGAGAAGAGCGGGAAGTACACACCAGATGAATTGACCCTTATAAAGTATCTGAAGTCCCTTGACAAGATCTGAAGGCAGCATTATTGGCAATAATCTTAAATCGTTTGACTCGCCTGAAACGCATCGTCTTTGAACTCCAATGTAAAGTAACCAGTATTGTGATTTACACCCCTCATTTTGACACACCTGATGCGGCGGTGTACATCCACCTCGTTGACCCTCTCCATTGTCAAAAGCACTATGCCGTCAGCCAAAAATTCTTCAGGATATACCGTCGAGGGATCTGTTGATATCTCCGATATTATGAAGGTAGTCACCTTCAAGTCCCTTAACCATTCAAAGAAATAGAATAGATAGGCACGCTCGTCTTCAATCTTTGAAAGCATCTCAACCACAGGCAATGAATCGATGACCAGTAGGTCAAAGTTCAGGCTCTCTTTCAGGTAATCTAGGTGTTTTTTCATCACGTCAAGCCAAGGCTTCTCCTTGGTCATGTCCACTTCCTTTCTGATCTTTGCCATGTCGAGGATTGTGAGCTTGAGTTCCTCGATATCATGCAATCCCAAACTTTCAATTTGAAACAAAAAGTTCTCC
>JAZGAR010000289.1:0-3626 GCA_036475875.1 Thermoplasmata archaeon | reverse complement strand
TAGGGATGTAGGCCTTTTTATGGGATTGACAGGACGAAATCCATATGTTCATGTGAACCACGCATCAAAACTTGGTCTGGGGAAATTGGAATATAAACTTGTGAAAATAGGTTAATCAAGGACAGCTTCGTAATCATCCAGACCTCTTTCGAACCTCTCCACCTTCACCTTCATTTCCTTTGATTCGGGCGTTGTGAAAGTCAACCCATCCTGTGCCTGAATCTTTCCTTCTACAACCACGCTCTTTCGGATTTCTACGCTTTTTGCCTTCACGTTACCATGAATATGGGTGTTGGCATCTATTGTTACCGTCCCTTTAGAAGTTATGCTGCCCACTATCTCGGAGTTGCTGCCTATATCCAGATCTTTACCGGCCTCTATGGAGCCGTGAAACTTGGTTTTGCTCCCGATCTTCATATAACCTGAAACAGAGTAATTACCCAGTATCCTGCAATTCTCTCCGATCCAGCAGTTTCCTTTTATCTTGGCCCTTTGCAGCGTTATTTCGGAGTCGTTGGGCACGAAGGTGAACACATCTGATATGATGAATTCTTCACTCTCCCCATCCAACTCATCGAGGATCATCTCCACCTCCTGGCTCCTTCCCTGCTTCATAAGTTCCAATAAGTAAAGATAAACGTAAATGATCAGGGAAATCGGACTTCTCACGTTGATCCAGCCCTTGGCTTCGAACTTTCCTATCTCAGCAGAATCGCTCAAATCCAAATCTCTGCCCACGGATACTTTTCCCTTTATCTTGACCTTGTCGGCAAGGAAAACATTCTTCCCACCAGTTACATCGCCTTCAACCTGTGTCCACATGTCTATGCGTATATCGTCCTTTGTGGTGATGTTTCCCTTGACCTTGGTCTTCTCCCCGATGAAGACCCTTCCATCCGTGATTATACCCAAGCCGAAATTCGCTCTATCACCTATGATGAAGTCTCCTTTTGAAACGATGTTGTGTTCCTCGAACTTGACATTGTCTGGAATGACCAGCGTCTTTTTATCGAATACCATTTCATCCCATCCTTTTTCCCATCCTTTTTTAGAAAAAAGGGTTTTACAGCGCAAAGGGTATTGATTTTAAGGGTTATGAAGTTTTTGATTGTGTCCCAAATCCAAGTTAAACAACTTTAAATACCATTTTGCTAATTATCATTTGTAAAAGGTAAGGCGGCCTTTATTCATGAAAAAACCAATCTCAAATATATGTATAGCACTGTTTCTTTTAACATCCCTGGCAAATATCGGGATAATTAGTGGTGAGAGTGCAGTGGAACAGGAGGAACCCTTTCCGCTTTTTATCAACCTAAAAGCCGCTCGATTCGATCCCCTGTTTGAGGAGCCGAACATACCTCTGGAATTGACATACCCCGATGAAACCGCCTATTACTTGGTTCAATGCAAGGATCCGATACAATCGGGATGGGTGGAAAAAATATTAGACACAGGAGCCATCATTTTAGGCTACATTCCTGATTATACCTATATTCTCCACATGGAAAAAGATGTGAAAAGAAGCATCGAAAACTTGCCATTTATCAGATGGATAGGCATCTACCATCCTGCGTATAAAATCGAGGAAAATCTTCTTTCTGCAAATGGACCTGTCCAATTGAACGTGATGATATTTGAGGTTGATTTCGACACAAAGTATCTGCAACAGATAAGAGACAAAATTACATCTTTTGGTGGAAGTATCTTCGGAGAGGAGGACAATATCATCCGAACCGAAATCGATGCATCCAAGATCCGCGATATCGCATTCATACCAGATGTGGAATGGATAGACGAGTTTGAATTACCGGTTGCTCTGATGGACAACATCAGGGTGTTCACAGGGGCGGAATCTCCCCTTCACGAATATGGATTCACAGGGACAGGTATTGTTGGTGAAGTCAAAGACAGTGGCCTCGATACTGATCATCCAGAATTCGAGGGACAGCTGATCGGTACGGACGGAAGCATTTCTGAGGATTCCCATGGAACCTCTACCTTCGGTATCGTGTTCGCCAGGGGTGCTACTCCCAGGGCGAAGGGGATGCTTCCCGGTGCTCAGGGTGTCTTTGCGAGTTGGGGAGTGGGAAGGAAACAATCCATTGCAAATCTGGTCAACAATTGGGGAGGCTTATTCCAGAGCAATAGCTGGTCCTCGGGTTCTTCTGATGGCTCATATTCATCATTTTCCCGACAAAATGACGAAGCGATATTTGAGTACGATGTGACTATGCTGTATGCCAGCGGTAACGGTGGGGACGATGGAGCCACAACCCAGGATTCCTCAGCAAAGAATGTCATAGCCGTGGGTGCCCTGAACCATTACGATAACAAGGACCGTACCGACGACCAACACACCGGAACCCAGGGCAACAAGGGCCCCACGGATGACGGCAGGATCAAACCTGATGTGGTGGGACCATTCGATTCCATCTACACCACCACCTCCGGCGATGGATACACATCCGGTTTCGGAGGGACCAGCGGTGCTACGCCTATTGCTGCAGGTGCAGTTGGGTTGATCTACGAAATGTACAGAGAAAATCATTTTGGCAACAATCCCACCGGGACAATGCCCCATGCCGCCACGGTGAAGGCCATCCTGATAGCGGATGCCTACCAATACGAGTTTTCACAAGGTGATAGATTTGCGCAGGGTTGGGGACTGGTGGATGTAGGCAATGTGTATAATATCGGTGAGAACCATTTTATCGATGATGAGAAGAATGCATTACGCACTGGTGATGTCACCTCCTATAAGATCACTCCTACCACCTCTACCCCGTTGAAGATCTCCTTAGTATGGACTGACGTTCCAGGAACAACTTCATCATCAATGCATCTGATAAACGATCTGAGTCTCATGGTTACAGATCCAAATGGTATTGTTTACCACGGCAATTTTGGATTGGATGGCTCAAAATGGTCCCTTTCTGAGGGGTGGAGAGATCATATAAACAACGTGGAAAATGTGTTCATCGAGAATCCGATTTCAGGGGAGTGGACCATAGAGGTGATTGGCGAGAACATACCCATAGATGGGGTTACTGAGACCCCCGAGGTGGATCAAAGTTACGCTTTGGTGGCATCCGGGGTTATTAAGTACGAGCATGATTTAAGGGTTCATTCCCTGTATACACTAAAATTTGTGGATACAGGACAGAATGTGCCAATAAATGCAACGATTATGAACATAGGCAAGAATAACGGGGCCAATATCAAGGTTCAGTTTTTGGTGGATAATAACACTATGAAAACCGTCATCATCGATTCTATCGAGGTGGGTGAAGTTGCGGAAACAAATTTCGTATGGACCCCTTATGAGGCGAGAGAGTATTATATCTCAGTGTATGTGGAGCCTCTGAGCGGTGAGACTTCAACTGAAGACAACAGGATAAATAGCATCATTGACGCTTCCCCAGTTGTTGGGAGGGTACTAGTGGATGATGGCCACGGCACGGACTTGCTCCATTATGTCTATTACTATCATATAGAAGCCATGGGACCAGAGAAGTTCAGGGTTTTCCATACCTCGGAAACCATCACAACCGAGCTCCTTTCTGATTATGATATCTTCATCACGGCCTGGCCCACTGAATCCTATACTTCAGAGGAAGTAACGACCA
>JAZGAR010000288.1:0-2022 GCA_036475875.1 Thermoplasmata archaeon | reverse complement strand
TGTCCACGGCCACATAGACCGCCTTTTCCCCATCCATAAGACCCCTGAGAACAAACTGCATACAAAAGATACTTTTGCCCAACCCCGCTTCCCCGGTAACAAGACAAGATTTGCCTTCGGGGAACCCTCCCTGGATGAGAGGGTCGAGATCGGCGATACCTGAGGAAACCCGTTTTATATTCTGATCTTCTTTATCGTCCTCTTGAGATTCGACAATCGTACCCTGAGCCGGGTCTTTGGAGTATGTCTTCTCATCTCGATTGTATTTTCCGGAGGAGACTGGCCATCTATCACCTGTTGAAATCGATTCGTCCTTTATATCCAGACTTGTTTCCATGGATACTCAAAATCAGCATGATCTATGCCAGTTCACGCAAATGTATATTTTTCACCAACTTACCGCTCGGAGGGAAATCTCAACTCCTCTTTCATTCTAATAATATCTCCAATTAGCGGATCAAAACGATACGGGTGCTCCAATAGGAACCGACCATCCTGGAGGATCATCGTCAAGGATCTGGACCTGATATCTACCTACGGCAAAGTGAGTTGAGCCCTTTAATGGGTGGTCGGGCTTGAAGTGGGAATAAATTCCTGAATTTTCCCCTGGAGCTGTTTTAAGGTAAAGGGCTTGACCAACCAACCGTTACACCCGGCTTCGATGCAGGCGTCTAGCTCCGATTCCCTATTGAGAACCGTAGCGGCCAAGATGGGTATATCTCTGGTCGTTGGGTTGGAGCGAATCCTGCGCGTCGCCTCTCGTCCGTCCATTCCTGGCATCAAGATATCCATGAGAATTAGGTGGGGTTTCTCTTTTAAAGCTTTTTCGACTCCCTCCTTCCCTTGTTTGGCTCTAATGACCGTAAACCCCAATGCCTCCACAAGGCGGGTTAGGATATCCAGTAAATCCTCATGATCTTCTACTACAAGCACCACCATTTTGCGTCCAGATTCCATCCTTATTCCTAACCTCCTGTTATCGCTCCGGTCTAGCAAGATGAGCAGCCTAACGTTGTGATTCTGCCACGGTTTCGCCATCGCAATAATTTCCACTAGACACATGGCTCACGCTAAACATATACAAAAACTGTGCCGCAGTGAAAAATTAGCGCTCTTTTAGACCTCATATTATATATAACCCCCTGATTATAAATGAATTTTAGCACCATTATCGAGTCGAGTGATTATTCCATAGCGAACTGCTCACTTAACAAATAGTGTAAAGAAACCCGACATTGAAGGAGCATAAGGGAATAATACGGAACATGTTTAAATTAAAACAATAACAATATCAAAGACTTCAAGGCTCTTGGCAGGGAGGCTGGAAATTGTAAGGAATTCTGACAGGATAGACGTTCTTTACACCTCCCCAGGAATGATACCCGGTGGAAAATTTCCGTGTAAGAGGAAGCGAGTTCCTGCTTTGGCCGAGGCTTGGACCATACTGGCAATAGCTATAGAGGCTGGTGGAACCAGGATTGACATATATGAAAGAAACAGATGAACCCTCTACAAAAGGTCAACTCGACCCCAGCCTGTCCAAAAGGGAAAGCTTTCTGGACAGGGGAGGGACTAATGTTTAGTAGTTTTGGCGCCTTTGTGCTTTATTTGGTAATCCTGTTTTTGTCGGTTTCATTTGAAGCGAAGGCAAGTATCGCAATTGCTACGTGGACCTTGAGCTGGGGACTATTCTTGATCGGAACACTCCTTACGGGAAAGGAAGGATATCGTTACCTCAGGCAATTCGTCCGAGACCAAATTCGAAAATCATGAAGGAGGAGGCATACCACGCAGGTAGTTTATCTTTGACCTGTTGGACGCTTTTCTGCATCGAAAAGCAGCGAACGGTGTGGAGTGCTGTTTCTCGAACGTCAGGGACACTGGCTGCTTATGGTGTTTTTTCTCCGACGCCAGCTAAACTGAGTCCTCCCAGGTGGTGCCAAGGAGGTATTGACACAGAGGAGCTAAACCAATTAAGGGTAGCACTACGATTAACGAATGGCACACCTCTAATCAAGTTAT
>JAZGAR010000287.1:0-4547 GCA_036475875.1 Thermoplasmata archaeon | reverse complement strand
CTCACCAAAAACATCGGGAATACCCACACGTTTCATGGGTACATGCTTTTTTTCTGCTATGACCATGGAGATGGCTGTGCCCATCCCCATCTCGACGTTATGCTCCTCAGCCGTCACAATGGCTCCTGTTTCAACGGCCGCCTTTCCCAGTGTTTCCTCGTCTATGGGTTTTATCGTGCTCATATTTATTACCCTTGCATCCACACCTTCCTTTTTAAGAACCTCAGCCGCATCCAGACACACGGAAACCATAATTCCCGTACCTATGAGCGTGACGTCCTTCCCTTTTCGAAGGATAGTGGCTTTGCCTATCTCGAATGGGTCCTTCTCAGAGGTTATGGTGGGAACATCTGCTCTACCCAGCCTGACGTATACTGGACCATCGTAATCTGCTGCGGTCTTGATGGCTTTAGAGGTCTCGACAGCGTCTGATGGTACAATAACCGTCATATTCGGCAAGACCATCATCAAAGCAATATCCTCGGTGATCTGATGCGTTGCTCCATCGCCGCCAACAGTTATCCCTGCATGTGTGACCACGATTTTCACGTTCAGTTTTGGATATGCAATGGATTGTCTGATCTGGTCATACACCCTTCCCGTGCCGAAAACCGCGAATGTACTGACAAAGACTGTCTTGCCTGCGGCAGCTAATCCTGCGGCGGTACTCATCATGTTCTGCTCGGCTATACCGAAATTAAAATGCCTCTCTGGGAACTCATTTGCGAATTCAATGGTTTTAGTTGAAGATGATAAGTCAGCGTTCAATACCACAATATCGTTCCTATCCTGCCCAAGTTCCACGAGCGTCTGTGCAAAAGCCTTTCTCTGGCTTTCCGTCTTTTTCTCAGGCATCGCTTCCACCCTCCAACTCCTTCATAGCCTGTTTGAACTGATCCTCATTTGGAGCCTTGCCGTGGAAACCCACCGCGCCTTCCATGAATGAAACACCTTTACCTTTCACGGTATGGGCTATAATTATCGTAGGCTTCCCCTTCACGTCCTTGGCCGTATCCAAGGCATTTAGGATCTCCTTGAAGTTATGGCCATCGATCTCTATCACATGCCAACCAAATGCCTGCCATTTATCTGATATCGGTTCCAAGGACATGATCTGCTCTGTAGGACCATCGAGTTGTAATTTATTTCTGTCTATTATGGCTATCACGTTGTCCAATTTGAAGTGAGAAGCCGACATCGCAGTTTCCCATATCTGTCCACAGTCCATCTCTCCGTCTCCTATCATCACGAAGATGTGGTACAACTTCCTATCCAGCTTCGCAGCCAATGCCTGTCCACATCCAATTGATAAGCCTTGACCTTCAGAACCGGTCGATGCCTCTACCCCTGGAGTTTTATTCATATCAGGATGACCCTGTAAAGGAAAACCCAGTTTCCTCAGTTTCATCAAAAGATCTATGCCAAAAACCTTTTCTTTCTTCACATTCTCATACATTTCATTATTTTTGTCCTTTAGGAAGGCCATTAGAACCTTCCTCTCAAAATACCCTGCTTCCGCAAGCACCGCATACAATGCCGGAGCGGCATGACCTTTGCTGAGTATGAACCTGTCCCTGTCTTCCCATCCTGGGTTTTTTGGATCATGATTTATTATCGGCTCCCTCTCGCCTTTCTTGCATGCCTTATCAAGGAACTTATGGAAATACAAGACTGTTAGGATGTCTACAGCGGAGAGAGAACCCCCTGGGTGACCTGAACCCGCTTCGAACACCATCTTCACCACATGCTTGCGAATGGTTTTGGCTCTTTGTCCTAAAGATTCTATTAATCCTTCGTCGTAGACTGCCATAGCCTACCCCCCGAAAAAAGAGGATTACATAATGGCTTCGGATCTATTCCCACCGAAGGTTTGGGTAATTGGGTTACGTATTCATAACCTTTTTCATGGTGCGAGAAAGAACATTCTCAGCAAAATTATGAAAAACTCAGAAAGGTCGACAAATTGCGCAAGTTGGTGTGGAAGAACAACTCACTTCACCACATTAAGCTCGAATAAACAGAATGAATCCCCTTTTGATGTACATTTCTTTTCCTCGCACTTGTACTCTTTGTCGAATAGCGCAGATACCATGCCTGCAATATAGCCCCTTGTAAGATCGCAGGAATTCCTCCCAGTAAAGCCAAGTGCTATCGCCTCGTTGGATTCCTCGCATTTAAGCACTAACTCGTTTGAACTCAGTTCTTCGATGCTGAAGATGCCCATGCCCATCTGCAACCACAGCTCAGGTAAGGTATTGGAAAGTGTCTTTAGATCTGGGAAGGTTATATTCATATCTTTTACGATGTTCTTTCCGCTTCGAAGACCGCAGTTATAGATAATATTCGAGGCGACATCTGGACCTAATAATTCAGATAGCTCATCGTGCACCCCTTTCAGAATATCGATGGGCATCAGGAAGAATGCTACAGGGGCTTTAAACTGGTTCTTTTTTTGAATCTCTGAATCTTCCATGTGTCCTTTCACCTTCTGCGTCAACGTTTACCCTTAATGATGGGGTATATCATCATTTCACCCAGCCTAAAAAAGGCCCTGTTCACATTTGCTCCGCTCTTTGCGCTCGTATAAAAGAACGGAGATTTAAACTCAGATGCGACAGCCTCCAAATCAGTGGGTTTAAATTCGGCTTTATGGATCAAATCCGATTTGTTCGCCAAAAACAGCACAGGCACGTAATCAGTCACTTGAAATAATGAATTTGTCCACTCTTTTATACTATCTAGGGTTTCCGTTCTCGTAACATCGCACACCACCAGGGCACCATTCGCACCTTGGTAATACATCCGTCTTAGCTTCTGATAGGCCTTTTGACCTACGATGTCCCAAATTATTATCGTCAGGTCAATCACGATCTCCTCCTTTTGAAACGGTATAACGATCTCCTTCCTCGAAACTTTTGTACCGATAGTTGGTAGGTATTTATCATCGAACTTGTCCAGGACGTACTTCCTGATAAGACTCGTTTTTCCTACGGCACCGTCGCCAAGAAGACAAATTTTTCTTTGAAATCGTTTTCTATTCATTTGATATCCTCTCTGAAATACGTTTATGTTCTGTCAATATGCTTATCTTGACCTAATGTTGGATTGAGGTGTAGCGAAATTATTATATAAATCCTTTATGCAGTGAGTATCCAAGTCATATTCCTCCATCATGGGGGTGGCGGTGGTGGTATTTTTTTATTAAATTTAGTTGATCCTGAGTTGTTCTCTTCGTAATAAGATGGAACATCCCCAAAATCGCCATGTGGCAGTTCGTCCTCACCTTCAAAACTATTATCCTCCCAGTTATTGGTTCTGACTTTCTCAACTACCTCATCCGAACTCTCCTTAATAGTAGAGGGCCCTTTGAGAAGCCTTCCGACGATCTCCTCAGCACCCTTGAATTTCTCCATATCTCCGTCCCAGTCAACTAGCACGGACGAATATCTTGTCTCGAATTCCTCCACTACATCCCTTATCCTTTTGCGCAGTCTCCTGTTATCATAGCCCGAGATAACCGCTGAAAGGAAGGTGTATTCGCCCCTCTCCATTACTATCTGAAAATCACCATATTCCAGCTTACCAAGAGCCCTCTCATCGAACTTTATATCCTCCACCCCCTCAGATCCTCTGAAAGAATCCTTTACGAACTCTTGCACCGCAGTGAGCATTCCGGAAACGAGCTTCGCATCAATGGCTTTTGACTCACCCTGAGACATATGCACCAATAACACACCTGCATTGTCCACCAAAAATACCTCTTCTATGTTGTATCTGTATCGAATTTCTCTGTAAGCGGCAAAGACCAATGCGCCTAAAATCAAGGCGAGGATTATATAAAGCCAAGGAAATGGCTCCGGCTCCAATACCCTCAGATCAAAAGGATCCAGGGAAACGCTTTGCTCTCCGTCACTGGCTGTGAAAATAACACCTTTCAATTCCTTTTTGTTGTTTGGCACCCAGCGAGCCGAATGGTTCAGTTGGTCGATCTGAATTTCGGGTTTGTTACAGGTGAAAATCAGGTTAGGGCTATCCACATCCAAGAAATACTCGAACAGGTCTATGCTCCAATTCCCATTCTCCCCTATGGTTGTGAACCTTATTTGTTTCAATACTATCGGAGGGTCATTAACAGGGACCACAGAGACAAGTATCTCGTCCTCCGCGAAGGCACCGTTGGAATCTCGACCCAAGAACCTCACAGTGGCGTTTCCAGCCCAATTCGGGGAAGCCCTAATGTGTACATAACCATCACTTCCTATCGTTACGATTATATTTGGCTCAGCGCTGTATATTTCAAATGTGAGTTCCTCTCCATCCGCATCCTCAAAATGATCGTTCAGATTGAACGCATCCTCTGCTGCATCATCCTCATTAAATTGCACATCTGGAATTGGTTTTTTCAATTTTGGGGGGTAGTTCTGAGTGATATCAACCATTAAGAATTCGCTGTCAATAAACGTTCCATCGGAGACGAAAACCTCAACACTAACGGTCTGACCAGTCATATTTTCAGGATAAAACAAAGTTATCCTCAGACCACCCAC
>JAZGAR010000286.1:0-2388 GCA_036475875.1 Thermoplasmata archaeon | reverse complement strand
TAAAACCATTCTACCAATACATTATTCGATAAACAATAATATAACAATGTACAATCCATTGGACGAGAATTCAGTATTCTTACCTTATACCAAAATCACAAGAAAATTCAGTATATAGGTACAATACCAAAAAATTTCGTAGGGGTCTGAGGTATAACATACGTGCCATAGTCAGAACCCACGATCATCAAGATCTCATTACAAATTACTACCACCATTGGAAACTTTTTTGGCTTTTCAACTCTTTCCAATCATAGCAGTAATCAAAACCGAGGGGTTCGATTATTTCAAACGCAAATAAACAAAATAGGGCATCGAGAAAACTGATAATTTCATCTTGTAATATATCAACTAAGGTACCGAGCGTTACCAGAGTCACCATTCTGAACTGAGCAGGTGCAAAGAAGGGTCTTCAAGATGCCTGCTCTAATGACCATCCACATGAATGATTTCAGCTTTCGAGATTTCCACCACTCCCTTAACAAGGAGGTGTGGCACATAACGAAACGGTAGCCGAATCTCCCCTCCCTCTTTTGCGAGCTCTCGGTACCAGTCGAATGCCTTTTGTGGAACTCCTTCAATCTCTTTGTATTCTTCGATTGAAATGATTTGGAATTCATCTGGGTCAACTGGGTGGTATGGACTTGTCTTAAATGAGTACAATAAAAACTGAGCATCTTCGATTGTGCTTGGATCAATTCTATACCATTCGGAGCTTTTCGGGTTGAGACCAGAAGATAGCATCGCTTTGTATAAGAGATTTGGATGAATCGGCAAGCAGTGAACAACGTCATTCCAAAGGCAATTGAGTTTAGGAATGACAAAATCCATCAGCCGTTCACGACCTTGGTATTTTGCAACCGCCCTAGAATAGGCCTCTTTGTTGATTTGCTTCAGATGATTGAGTGGATAAATAACGTCCCCAATCATCCTGCGGGGTACTTTATGATATATGGATGAGATCCTGCTCATTCAGCTCTATCTATTCATACAAATCACAGGTTCGTTTATCCTTGGCTTATACGAATATCCTAATTCCGAAAAAACGACCCCGCACCAACCCAAATTGCGCTAGGCGCTATCTCTGGCTTCAGGTCGGCCGGAGGTTTCAAACCCATGTTAGCACATGCAAAGATCAAGTCAATCGGGTCGGTGAGGGATAATCGATTTCTAATTGAATCCCAGTATTCTTCTGCCTTACTGATTTTATCGAATTGCGATTAAAACCTGCAATGGCCAGCCTAGAATATTCCAGCCTTATTCCCTTTTGCTAATCGGAAATAGTCCAATCGCAAAAAGACACTGGGGCTCAGGAAATCTTAATACCAGACTTTCATCAACCGGTGCTGAAGAAATAAACCGTCGTTTCTTCCAACACGTGTTATTGGTACGATTATCGCCCTCAATACTGCATTCGCAGGAGATAATCGTTATTAGAGGAATGACTGGAAAGGGGTAGGAAACGCCTCTCCTGGGGGCCTCACTGACGAGATGAGTGTAGTAGAGTTCTTAGAATATGGTCAATATTCACTGCCAGGACTTCAGAGTGGGGATAACGATTGCTGGTTTCCGTCACAAAGTAGCTGCTCAACCCTGAGGCATTAAACCCCATAATTACAAGCCTTCCATTGATTTCTTTTTCGAGTTTTCCTCCTAGTAGGTCGGAATATGAGAAGTGCTTGTATTTTCTAAAAGGTTTCCCGAAATCGGGTTTTAAGGTTGCACACTTCCCGAGAGGAACTTTTCCTGGCCCTATGTGAAGTGTAGGGTTCTTAAGATAGACTTCACTAAGGGGTGTGTTGCAGAGATGAGCTGCCACAGTGACACTCATATGGGCGTAAGCTCTGCCCTACCAATGAACGATGAGGTGCAGCTTTCTCAGTACCCAGTCTTTATCCGGAAAATAGTTTGTGTATCCAGTACCTGTGGCAGGAACTGCAAACTGAGATAAAGCCGCCACGACTTGATTGCTTATGCGCTTTATGGTCGTTTCACGATCTACTTTGATTCCTGGAACCTCGTAAGGGAAAGCGTCTTTACCGCCTTCTTTGATAAACATGAAGGGGATGAACACAGGGATCTGGCTTCTTTCTATGGCCTCGGAAAAGGAGGCATCCTTCTCAGGCCAGCGCTCATCCGGTTCCGAAAAGATAAAATCGAAGTACACGGCTCCGGCCCCTTGAGCATTAAGTACCTCTAGCGCCTTCCCATGTATATCCCTGGGCCAGGGCCATCGACCGTAGCTTGCGATGTCTTTGTCCGTGACATCTACAATGACGATATCAGGGATATTTCTGAAATCAAGTTTTGATGTATTACCCAGTGCAATGGGGATGTTTGTAGCCCCCGGGCCTGCCTGTACCAGCGAAACCAGAACAAAGCAAAAGG
>JAZGAR010000285.1:0-8622 GCA_036475875.1 Thermoplasmata archaeon | reverse complement strand
ACTCCTTTGCCACTTCCCATTCCCTTGCCCTACAATAGTTTCTCAGCCTTTCGAGTTGAGCACCTAGGGAGTAGCCTTCCTTAGCCTGTTCCATCGTGGATACTCTGAGATAAATGGCAACTTTCACAAGAAATCCCATCCCTATTGTCTGACTTTATGTCGGACACTATATCGAGTTCATTCTATATAAAAATATCGATATCGTCGGACATACAATTTAAAATAAAATTGAATTTAAGCTGTAATATATATTTTTTAATCTCTATACGATATTAAGTATAATAAATTTAGTATTTACATTTATTATAATGTTTTGCCAAATCCTCAAGATCCACAAAAGTCCTTCACTGATCATCAACCAAAAAATAACCTGCCTCGGATTTAACAACTCTTACCGATTCACCTCGAACCTCAAAATCCTCTGGCAAAACCACCTCAACTGTTTGCAAGGTATCAGAATCAAGCACTTGGATTTCATTTTCTGATTTTGAAACTACAACCATATCCTTTATGATCTCATTACCCCCGAGAAGCTTTGCCTCTTTCAGTCCCTCAATCCTTAAAGAGATATTTTTCCCGGTATCTAAGGCACTAAGAAGAACCTTGTTGGTTGACAAACTCAGCACTCTCGACACCCTCCCATCCAGTTCAACGAAATCTCCGGCCCTGTAACCCCGTGCACGCACTGCGTAGGTGGTTCTGTAAATGTCTTTTCCGTCCTTCCTCCCCATCAGTTTATGAGATTCCTTTACCTCTCCACCAAACCCACTTGCAAGTTTTTTTGAGATGACTTTTCCAAGACTTTTCGAACCGAAATAGAAATCCAAACCATTATGGATTTTCTCTATCTTAGTGATGAAAGAACCCTTGTCTTTTTTTCCCCTACCGCCTAGCAATATGTCTACAAGCTCCAGAGCTTTTTCCAGATCATCATCGCTTAAACCTCTCTTCGAGCCGCGCAACTGAACTTTAGCCTCCCAATAACCTCCATGCTGTTTACTGCAACCATCGCACACAATCTTTTTGTATCGAATCCTAGTCTCATGTTTCTCCTCGGTTTTCAAACCTAAGACATTTGCATGGGTTATTACCTTCACTTTAACCCTGTTTTCGTCCTCGAACTCGGAGGATATATGGACATCAAGACCATCCACATCTTTATGGCGTTTTGCATTTTCGATCACGATCTCCTCTATGAGTTTCTCGCCCTCATAAGAAACCCAAGACTTCCCCCTCCTCCAGGCACCGCAATGGGCACAGACCTCTGTATCGATTTGCTTAGGAATCGTGATAAAAACATTTTTTCCTAAAAAGCACTCAACACATAAACTTTGATACAATTCACCTTCTTTGCCGCATTCCACACAGAACATTATTTTCCCCTCAAATCATCTTCGCAATCTGAGCATGAGGCACACCGCCAATCTCTATAATGCAGTCTTCATTAATCATACCCATCTTTGAAGCTATACTTATCACCTCCCTCCCAGTGAGATTGACGATCGTCGCCGTCTTTAACTGCTTCACAAAAAGCTCATGCGTTACTTTCTCTCCGCCGTAAAAAGATTCTAACACAGGGAGCTGGAGCTCTCCCTCCTCAAAGATTTTTCCAAGGATATCTTCATCACACGCAGCAAGAACGACCTCGCCTTGCGTTGTGTACACCTTTATCCAAATCATGTCCCAACCTGAACCACTCGGTATTTTTTTGAGCCTGGTCTGGGCTCGTATATATACCCATCCTCGATATGTAATCGCCTTATAATACTTTCCGTCTTGCTACGTTCTATACCGAGTGCCTCAGCTTCAGCTATAATATCCTCATGCTCCACAGGCCCTCCACTTTCTGAGAGGTCCTTGATGATACTCCTTATGGTCTTAATCCTCTCTCTCTGCGACCGGCTTGTGCCTGATTCAATGATATCTATGTCGAACCTGCCATCCTCACCAGCCACCTTTCTGAGGTAATACTCCACGATCCTAATGGCTCTTCTTGCATCATCCTCAGTCACCCTGTCGCTTAACCTGATCTTTGCACTGGCTTCCGAAAGCCTAACGAAAGCCTCCAATTGCCTCGCGGTTATGGGCACGGATGAGCCTTCCGGCTCTCCTTGCTTTCTTATGCTCGTATAGTAGTCCCTCAGTGCATTACTGGCTTCCTTCGTAATCACAGGAAATACCCTTTTTGCGTAGGCGATATATTTTCTTAAAAAGTCACGGTCAAGATAAGGTTCGGTGTAACTGGGCATCTCCTCTTCCTCGCTTATCTCCTTACCGGTCTCCATTTTATGCCTCTCGATCCCACCGATCGTATGGCTCTTAAGTATATGTTCGGCTATCAGTAAATCTTTCTCAGAATCGGGGACATCCGTAATTGTGAATATTAGATCGAACCTTGAAAGGAGAGCAACAGGTATGTTTATCTGCTGGGCAAGGTATTGCGTGGTATCGAACCTCCCGTATTTCGGGTTTGCAGCGCCCAATACAGCACATCTCGATTGCAGTGTCGCCGTTATTCCTGCTTTGGCTATGCTGATCCTCTGCTGTTCCATGGCCTCGTGCATGCTGCTTCTGTCCTGAGGAGACATCTTGTCCAATTCGTCAACGCATGCTACCCCTTTATCTGCCAGCACCAAAACACCTGCCTCCAAGGTCCATCTTCCTTCACCGAATTCATCTTTAACCGCAGCCGCGGTAAGACCGGCTGCTGAAGAAGCTTTTCCTGATGCGTAAATGCCTCTTGGAGCGAGTTCTGAAATGTAACGGAGTAATTGCGATTTGGCAGTGCCTGGATCCCCCACCAAAAAGATGTGTATGTCGCCTCTGATGTGGGTGCCGTCAGGCATGACCTTTGAAACGCCCCCAAAAAGCTGTAAAGCCAAAGCTTCCTTCTCTACTGTCAAGCCATAAATCGTGGGAGAAATTGAAGCTGTGATCTTTCTGTAGATATCAGGGTCTTTGCTCATCTTTAAGATTTTCTGCCGATCTTCAGGAGAAATGGGCACTTCTTCGAATTCGTGCTCTTCCAGTTCGATGCTATTGATATCCAAAAATATCTCGAACAGTGTTGATTTCACAGGATAGCTCTTCTTCTGGACACTGCGCAAAGAGCCGTTTATAATTATTCTATCTCCTGGTGAAATCCTTCCTGTTAAATCATCCTCAGTGTAAGCAATGAGTCTCTGGGGCTGTGACCCGCCTCTCAATCCCTCTGGAGATTCTTGAATCTCGATCTTCTGCGTATCTACATATCTGGAGAGTTCATTTAACAGTTTGAATTTCGTGGAGGCAGCTGTTCTACTACACCCGTTCTGTTCTTTGTAACATTCCAAAGGTTCTTTAAATATAAGACCGTCCTGGGGTTCCCGGATTATGCCATGGCAACGCATGCATTTAAACACAGCATCTACTATTTTGGGTCTGACTTCTGTTGCTTTTCTGACCAATCCCTCAACAGCGATGAACTTACCCAGATGCTTGCTCCTCAAATCCCTTATCTCGATCTTCGAGTCTTTGGGAATGTTCTTGACTCTAAAGTGGATGCTCACCTTTTTTTCTGGCGGAGTCAGTTTTTCTATGACACTCTCGGCTACGTATGTCGCCTTAAATGATCTGTCTAGAAAATATTCAGCTAACTCAAAATCGAAGGCTTCTATATCAGGATAGCTGATTTCGAAACTCCTTTGTTCAGGATACAGATCCGCGATTTCAGTTATTCGATGCCTGTACTTTGAATCTGTGAAGAACTCCTCCCATTTTGCGGCCAAATCTTCATCTTTCAGCTCTTTAACGATGTCGCTCCCCCCTTTTTTTACAGTTGAAACGCCTTTTATCCTCGTGAAAGTGGATGTCGATGTATATATGAATTTCTTTGACGAACATCCTATCGGTTTTAACATTTTGTATGAGATTCCTTATATAGTTTAGAGGAGGGGTAGAGTGAAAGTGCTCACTTTTTTGTTATGCCTCCCCCTAAACCAGCATCCTTGAAGGAATACCTTGAGGTTCTATGTTTTGTTTGTGAGTGTATTGAAAATACCGTCCAAAAAGGGTTTTAAGCTTCTATGTCAGACAACCCTTACCATCCATCCAATAGATTTCTAGACGGTTTTCCTCATCTCGAAAAAGGGTATGCATTTTAGAGGTTATAAATAATTCGTGACAATGCTTGTATATCTTTTACCAATATGTTCAATCATGTCAATCAATGTTCGCTTTGCCCGCCATATTATGGTGATTTTGGGGTTATAACTCTCTTATTTCATCTGCGATTTGTTCAGCAACTTCTCTCGGATCCTCAGCCTGGTAGATGCTCCTACCCACAATGATATAATCTGCTCCTGCCTCGATTGCCTTTGCAGCACTACCTCCCTGAGCTCCCACACCGGGTGTGAGAATCTTCAGGTTTCCCACCAAATCTCTTATGTGCTTTATTCTCTCGGGCCTTGTTGCAGGTGCGATTACTCCTGTTGCCTTCGCTTCTTTCGCTGCTTTTGCAAATCTCTCAGTTTGAGGTTGATAGAACTCTACACCCCCAGGATGGCTCATCTCCACGACAACAAATACATCCTTACCATTCGCTGCTTTTACGCAGGCCTCAATAGAATCCCTTCCTACAAAACCGTGACAGATTACGCCCGATGCCCCCTTATTTATGGCCTGTTCCACAATCAGTCTATTGACATTTGGGATATCAGCTACTTTAAAATCACATATCACATCAGCAAATTCTGCAATCTTTGACACTATGTTCAAATCGGTTCCCAAAACAAGAGGGTAACCCACCTTTATCGCGTCCACAACCTCACCCACAGATTTTGAGATCTGTAAAGCCAAATCCTCCTCGGTTACATCCAGTGCCAAAATCAACCTGCTTTCTTGCCTCATCCTATCAACACCCTATAATAGACGGTGTATGGTGTTAGATTGTCTATTACTTTTTGGTTTAAATATTTAAGTGTGAAGTACTAAGAGATATCTACATTGCACCTCAAAAAAGTGATTTGAAAGATATAATTTGGGAAAAGAGTAATTTGAGAAAGAGAAAAATGATTTTCTATCCCCTTAAAACGATCTCGATATTCACCCCATCGGGAACCTCGATTCGCATCAACTGCCTCAAAGCCCTCTCATCGGCATCCAAGTCGATAAGCCTCTTGTGTACATGCATAGCCCATCTTTCCCATGTCTCTGTGCCTTCCCCATCAGGGCTCTTTCTTATTGGAACTATAAGCTTTTTGGTTGGTAGCGGTATCGGACCTCTCATTTCCACTCCAACTCTTTTAGAAATGGCCTTTATCTGCTCACAAACGCTGTCCACTTTCTTACAATTTGTGCTTGTCAATGAAATCCTTGCTTTTTGTGCCATTTCTCTCGTTCCTCCTCTTTAAAATGATCATTTTTTCTCGACTTCTATGCACATCCCTGCTGCGACGGTCTGCCCCATATCTCGAATCGCGAACCTGCCCAACTGCGGAAAGTCTTTTGCTCGTTCGATGACCATGGGTCTTGTGGGTCTGACCTTCACGACTGCGGCGTCACCTGTTTTTATGAAATCTGGCTTCTCCTCCTTCATTTCCCCAGTCTTCGGATCGAGTTTTTTCTGAATCTCCTCGATGGTACAGGCCACTTGCGCGGTATGACAATGGAACACTGGTGTATAGCCCGCGGTTATCACGCTTGGATGATTTAACACCATGATCTGGGCAATAAATGATTTTACGACTGTAGGGGGATCATCCACAGGGCCCGCCACGTCTCCTCTCCTTATGTCGTTCCTTGCCACACCTCTCACGTTGAATCCTACGTTATCGCCGGGTTCTGCCTGAGGTATTATTTCATGGTGCATCTCGATGGTCTTTACCTCCCCTACCTTGTCTGAGGGCATGAAAATAATCTTCGAATCGGGTTTGAGAACACCTGTCTCCACTCTTCCCACTGGTACTGTGCCTACACCTGTGATGGTGTATACATCCTGAACTGGAAGGCGCAATGGTTTGCCACTGGGTTTTTCAGGCACGGTGAAGTTGTCCAGAGCCTGCAGCAAGGTGATGCCCTTGTACCATCCAAGATTCTCCGAGGGTTTTACCGAGTTGTCACCCTTGAAGGCGCTAACAGGCAGAAATTGCACGACCTCCATCTTGTATCCCACGGTTTTCAGGAGGTTCGTTACCTCTTCTTTTACGTCGTTGTACCTTTTCTCATCGAACTCCGGCTTTGTTGCATCCATCTTGTTGATCGCTACTATAAGCTGTCCCACACCAAGTGTTCTTGCCAAAAACACATGCTCCTTGGTCTGCGCCATCACGCCCTCCGGGGCGGCAACAACCAACACAGCGGCATCAGCCTGACTGGTGCCAGTTATCATGTTCTTGACAAAGTCCCTATGGCCGGGAGCATCGATAATCGTGAAGTAGAACTTATCGCTATTGAACCTCTTATGTGCAACATCGATGGTCAATCCTCGTTCTCTCTCCTCCTTCAGAGCGTCCATAACCCAGGCAAATTCGAAAGAGCCTTTACCTTTTGCCTCTGCCTCCTCCTTGTACTTGTCGATTACGTGCTGTTCGATATGCCCTGTGTCCAACAGCATTCTACCTACCAATGTTGATTTACCATGATCTACATGTCCTATGAACACGAGATTCAAATGTGGTTTTTCTGCCATTCTTTATCCTCCAATAGTTGTCATATGTCCTACCCCTTAATGAACTACTTATTTATTTAGTTTACTGTAGTAATCGCCCATTTTCCATGAGGGATAGGGGGTCTTCGGTTGTGATTAATTAGGATGAGCCAGTACCAAAAAATAAAATGCAGTCCTTATCCTCTTCCACGACTTTCACTATTTTGAACATCTCCTCAACCAGGATTCGCAGTTCTTCTGCCTTCTTCGCCTTTCTCATTATCGTAATCGCTCCCCTTCCCTTGCTTACCCTTCTCATTTCCTCTAACGCCTTTCTCGGCTTTTGGAAGTTGTGGAGAGCTGTTACGCAAACCACGACATCAAAGGCTTCTTCCTTGAATGGCAGGTGCTCTGCCTGGCCCTGAGCATAATCTGCGTTATCAGAGGTCTTCTTTTCCCTCAGCATTTCCCATGACGGCTCTATACCGGTAATTCTACATACGAAAACCTCGGAGAAAAGCCCGGTTCCGCATCCCACATCCAATAGCCTGTCATCCTTTCCGATGTCGAAATGCTGCATAACGAGCCTGTATTTTTTCAGCTGCTCCTCTCTATGAAGTTCGTCATAGCCTGATGCTATGGTGTCGTAGTATTCCATGCCTCAAGGCAGGGTTTAGGGTGATATAAAAATTTCTTTGACAGCCTATCCCTGGTATTTAGGTAAAAAACCGGCTAAGAAAATCTATTTATATACCAACTCCTTAACATCAAAAATCCTTTGGCGTGAGGAAATAATTATGCCCGAAAAAAAGGCAAGAACTGTTTTAGACGCTCAGAAGAGCATGGAACAGACCGCAAGCGTTATGGAGCATCTTTTCATGGCTCCCAAATCCGTGATTCTTGCACTGCCCATAGTTATTGTCTCTCTTATTCTTGGGATGCTCATCAGCTTTGACCAAAATAACCCCTATCGAACATTCTTTGTGAACGGAATCATGATACTAGCCCTGCCCACATACCTCTCCGCTTTCATCTCCGTACCATTTGCAGAACTCTTGGGTGGGAAATTGTATCTTCGAAGGTCCATGCTCATGTCCTTTCTCTCCCTTTTGATCATAGGCGGTGTGTTGGTGATCTTCAAGGCCCTTATGATGGTTTTTGACAATAGCCTAGGAATCTTGGAGGGGGTGATCTTCGGGTATTCTGCAATTATATGGCTAAGACATCTTTCATTGGTATCGACTTCCAACAGCAGCCATCTTCGTTCCCTACCTGCATCCCTAATTCAGCCTATTCTAGGCTTCATAATGATAGCCATTTTGCTCCCCCCATTTGGTATGAAAGAAGGAATTTTCGCTGCCGTTTCGCTGATGATATTCCTTTTCTCAGTGTTCATCCTAACCCAAGTGGCAACCCTGCCCATGAAGAAGGCCTTTGGTGTGAACGGCTTGGCCATGCTAAGATACTCCCTGGACCACATCACGGAGGGTGGAGAGGAGGGAGCAGAGGAGGTAGAGAATTTCTTTAAAAGCTTCTCAGAAAAGATGGATGTGCATCTTGGCCTGGTGGCCTTTAAAAGAGGGGATGAGCTCAAAAGCATCATGATAGTGCCCTGTGTGCATCCCGGTCCTTTCGGTTTGCTGGGGGGCAGCGATCTCCCTAGGAAACTCTCCGAAAGTCTCGGGGGTAGATGCAAGAATGTGCTTGTTCCTCACGGCTCAGCCACCCATGATCTCAATCTCTCATCATCGAAAGAGAAAGAGAAAATTGCGGAGATGGTCAAAGAAATCCTAAACAAAGTTGAATATTCCAATCAAACCGGTAAATTCATCAGGCTCAGTGATTCCATGGATGTGTGTGCTCAGACATTTGGCAACGGAATATTGCTCATCCATACCTCCTCGCCCAATCCTACGGATGACGTTGATTACAGTACAGGCAGCGCTGCTCGTGATAAAGTAAATACTTCCACAGGAAGAAAAGCCTTGTTTATCGAT
>JAZGAR010000284.1:0-8544 GCA_036475875.1 Thermoplasmata archaeon | reverse complement strand
GACTTTCTTTAATACGTAAAAAAAGTTTAAATAAGATGACAAATATATACTATTAGGTGACCTATGATGACGGAGGATGACAAAGATAAAAAGGAAAAAACACCTCAACAAGAGGGTGGAATCGAGTATAGAGCCACCATTCGTTTTCCAAGGAAGGATTACGAGTTCATGCAGAAGCTGATCGAGGAAGGGGAGTACACGAACATCACGGAGATCGTGCGGGATGCTGTCAAGAGGTTCAGACTAGAATGGAGAGATATGGAAGCTGTTAGGGATTTCATGCCTATGCGCAGGATGATGGGTATGAGCATGATGCCCATGATGAAACGGATGATGATGCAAATGCCCGAAGGAGAGCGTCAGAAGAAAAAGAAAAGATAAAGAGGTGATTGAATGGGAATAAAGGATAGAATGATGGATAGAATGATGAATAAGATGAGCTCCGAGGAAAAGAGAGAGATGATGGACCAGATGATGGACAAATTCTTCGCTAACATGACCTCCCAAGAGAAGAAGGAGATGATGAGCGCGATGATGCCGAAGATGATGGAAAACATGTTCAAAGATTTGGACCCAAAGGACATCCAGGAGATGATGACGTCAATGATGCCAATGATGCCAATGATGATGAACATGATGGGTGGCGGTGATCCTCAGAAGATGAAGGAAACCATGTCCCAGATGATGCCAAACATGATGAAGGGATGTATGGAATCAATGGGTTCGGAAGATATGATGGACACCATGCACGAGATGATTCCGAAAATGATGGAGCACTGTCTTTCTTCCATGACCGATGATGAAAGAAAAAGGATGTTTTCATTCTGCCATACCATGTTGGGCGAGATGGAGGGGAAATTTAATCCAAAGGAAAATGGGGAGGGTTAAAATAAGCTTTTATGAAGGGAAGAGGATCAACAGGAGTTTTATAGACTGGACAGATTGGATGGCGAATTGCATATAACTAAGGATAATAATAGACTATCTCGTTTGCCCAAGGCTGAGGGCTCAAGGCGAAGAACACTGGTTCCGTATGGGGCATAACATGGAAATCGTAAGAGCGAAGGCGGGAGATATTACAGAGATTCTGGATCTGGTTCAGGAATGTATTAAGGATATGAATACTCATGGAATTGATCAATGGAATGAACAGTATCCACCACATGAAATTTTTATCTCTGATATCGAAACAGGCTCACTATTGACAATTAAAGACGAGGAAAGGATCGTTGGTATAATCGTGCTAAGCGAAGAGCAGGATGAAGAGTACAGCCAGGTTGATTGGACTGATAAATTCGGAAAGGTGCTCGTCGTTCATCGTTTAGCAGTTCACCCGAAATGGCAAAGAATGGGAATTGCAGGAAAACTAATGGATTACGGGGAAAGTTTTGCAAAGGAGAACGGATATTCCTCAATCAGGATGGACACATATTGTGGCAATCCACGAAGCCTGAAATTATTTGAAAAGCGGGGATATGAAAGAAAACCCGGCCATATCTTCTTCCCAGAATGTGAAGACCCCTTCTATTGCTACGAAATAATGGTGAGGTGAAAGGATGGTCGATTTCGAAAAAGTATCGGGTAAATCCTGTAAATCGATCATTCTGTAAAGTAGGCACACTATCGAAAAAGAAGATGGAAAAAAAGATGACAAAAGAGATACTCCATAACCTCGCAGAATCCCCAAAATTTAAGTTATAGAAGTTGTTACAGCGTAACGGTGATTCCGTAACGCAGGTAGATATCCAAAACCTCAAACCCATAGGAGGCTTCAAGCTCACGAGGGTTGGCGTGACTGGCATCAAAAAGCCAATCAACGTTCAACGCCCCGGCAAGGTGGTGACGCTAACCGGGCGGATAGATGTTTTTGTTGACCTCCCCTCCAGCCAAAAGGGTTCCCATCTCTCAAGAAACGTGGAGGTGATCAGCGAGATTCTGGATAATAGCGTTCGACAGCCTGTGAAGTGCATTGAATTGCTGTGCGAACAGATATGTCAGAAGCTTCTGGAAAGGCATAAATATGCCACCTCTTCGGAGGTTAAAATCAGCGCCGACTATTTCCTTGAAAAATCCTTGAACTCAGGGAGAAAGAGCCTGGAATGTTACAAGCTGATAGCTAAAGCCACAGCCAAAAGAAACGAGGAAACATCGATTAAAAAGCTCATCGGGGTGGAGGTTATCGGCATGACCACCTGTCCTTGCGCCATGGAGACCGTGAGAAAGAAGCTTGAAGCCGAGTATCCTGAGGCAAAGGAATGGCTAAAGAAGATGCCTGTTGTTACGCATAACCAGCGCAACACCACCACGCTCATGATAGAGGTGCCTAAAGATTATGATGTTGAAGCTGATGATTTGATTGGAATCGTTGAGGATTCTCTCTCCAGCCCGACATACGAGATACTGAAGAGGGATGATGAAGCTCTCGTTACTTTACAGGCACATGAAAATCCGAAGTTCGTGGAGGATGTGGTCAGGGACATACTCGGTAAGATCCTGATAAAATATGAGAATCTGCCTGACAGCGTTGTGGTCACCGTAAGAAGCGAGAGTGAGGAATCAATACACAAGCATAATGCATTCGCTGAGAGGGTCACCACCTTGGGCGAACTGAGAAGATGATGAAGAACCAAGGCACCGTGTAAACCCACCATTTACGGGATGATCGGAATTTTTTTTTAAAATTAATTAGAAAATGGAGTTTTAAGCCCCGTACATCTCGCTTTTATTGGCCATATCCAACAGTATGGGCAAGAGGTCCTTGCCTCTGATCCTTCCCAATCCACCCCGAGCCAATGAAACCTCATCATACCTGTTTACTTCGTCCCTCCTAACGCCCTCTCCCAGTATAGCCAATGGCACTGGGTCTCCACTGTGATTCCTCACACTTACTGGGGTGGAATGATCGGCAGTGAGAGCCACGCAGGTATTTGAAATATTCTCTTTCACAAATCCCAGCATTTCATCCAATCTCTTTATCATCTTTACCTTTCCTTGGGCATCGCCATCATGACCGTAAACATCGCACGCTTTGACATGCAAAAGCACGAAATCACGGGTCTTCAAGGCAGAAATCGCCGCCTTTGCCTTAGCCATCATGTCGGTATCCACGCCCCCTGTAGCACCCTCCACCTCAAGGGTATCCATTCCTAAAGCTTTGCAGACTCCCTTAACAAGCATCACCCCCACTACAGCAGCACCGGAAAGTTCGTATTTTTCTTTCAGGCTCGCTAGATGGGGGACCGTACCCGCACCTCTTAGAAGGATGTAGTTGGCAGGAAGCTTTCCTTGACTTTTCCTCTCCTTGTTCACTGGATGCTCCTTTAATATCTCATGAGCCTTTTTTGAGAACTCTTCAACAATTGCAGCTGTCTTTTCTGAGCCTGGTGAAAGGGGCTTTGCCTTCTCAGGGCAACAATCGGATCTATGAGGATCGGTATTGGAAATTTCAGATAATAGGCCTTCGCCCCTCAAGAGAAGTGCCGCTCTGTGTTCAGTGCCTTCTCTAAAGAATATCTGGGTACCTTGGAGTTCCATACCATCGAGGCTTTCGGCAATCTCTTTTGTCCCTTCCTTTATTCTTCCAGCCCTTCTGTCAATAATCCTTAAATCATCGTCTACAGTAGCGAAATTGCCCCTCATAACCACGTCCTTGGGCTTTACATCCATTCCAATTCCAAAGGCCTCAAAGGGTCCTCTACCGTTGTAAATCTTGAAAGGATCATGACCTAAAAGAGTAAGATGGGCGGTATCACTCCCAGGCGGAACACCTGGTGCGATGATGTCCATGATACCGCAGATGCCATTATCAGCGAACCAATCGAAGTTCGGGCAGTCAGCATATTCAAGAGGTGTCTTGCCTTCAAGCTCCTTTACAGGTCGATCTCCCAAACCGTCGCAAATTACGAGTAAAAGTTTCACATCATCATAGGAATCAACATCCATGCTATCAGTCCTCCAAGACTCGTGGCCACAAGGTTGACCCCATTGTTGGATATGAATCCTTTTTGTTCTAAGGTTGCACCCAACACGGAGTCTATCTGACATCCCATAAAGCCTATTATAATGGGTAGTATTATCAGTATAAACGGAAATGAAGACGAGGATGCATTACCGGAAAAAGCATCAAATTGGTTTAGAAAATTCCGGGGTATAAAGAAAAGTACCACCCAGCCTGTTATCGCGGTATAGGCCGCGGCTATGAGGGCCCAAAATTGACCCAGCCAAGAAACACCCCCGCTGGTTCCAGGTTTCACCCTTTTTTTGATATTTGTTATGAGATACGTTTTATCTGAGAACACACCCAGCTCACTGGCCATGGTATCTGCTGCAGCTACACTTATCATTGCAACAAAAACCACTTCAGCCATCCATTTATTCTCGATGAAATGGAAACCCTCGAAGCTGATTAAGGCGATATAAGTAGGTGCCAACCCATTTGCCAGCACATTCTTGAAATGTCTCTCCCCGATCTTACCTTCCTGCACACCCCTCTCCTTTTTAAGGGAATACTTGTACTTCGTGGCTCCAAAGCTCGTTATCAGGAAGAATATAAGAAGTGCCAACCATAATATTCCGCCAAAGATGCCGATTATGGCCCCTATAAAGAATGAAAGAACCGTGCCCCACTTATCCAGTACCCTCTTCCAGTACGCTAACACGCAAAGTATTATGCACAGGGCAACCACTTCAATAACATACTCCAGAACAACCATGGATATGCCTAATACCCTAAAGGATTAAGTAAATTTCGCAACTTAGTGAGAAGCCATTTTGGCTAGGAAGGTGGTGGTGTTTCATCTTCCGGTGGCGGAATTTCCTCCTCCGGTGTTTCCCCTTCCGGAGGTTCCTCTTCTGGAGGTTCCTCTTCTAGAGGCTCCTCTTCGTACCTATCGCAAGATGAGCAATACCAAGCTTCATATTCAGAGATATATTCAAGGGTCTTACCGCAAACGGAACAGAGTTTCTCCTCACCGGCCTCAACATCCTCCTCAGACATTCTGGTTCTCCCACTTATCTTCCATATGCGTTCCAATTCTTCTGGACCGCTTGGCTGAGGATTGTTCTTCGGGGGAAGCAGCTTCAAGAACCTTGGATTGACCCAAACGTAATTGCCCTGGGGTGTGATGGTGAGCCTATCAACTCCAACCCTCACGATACCCTCGCGCTGCACCCCTGCTTTGTTGGGGATCGAAACATCACCAAATAACAGGGGACGTGCCCTGTCACCATAACCGCAGGCATAGAGCTGTTCCTCTGGTCTTTCAGGTATAGCGCCCTTTTGCGCCAGTACAATGGCATTGATGGCCTTTTTCTCGGGTTTGTATCCAAACCAAAAGAAGATACCAAGTGCAATAAGGATGCCTAGAATCAATATCACCATATCTATAATAAACGCCTCGCCGAACCATGGTGGTATGCTCCACTTGCCGGGATGATCGATCATTGACCATATCCCTATTAGCAGTTCGATGAGGACGAACGGAATTACGAATACCAGGATCGTGAAAATCCTATCTCTGGCCACTATCTTCTTATTTGCATCCTCATTGAGGAAGTGCTCCAGCATATTTTCTCCGCATGCGGGGCAACTAACGACTCTCTTTGCACAGTCGTCGTGGAAGCTAACGCCGCATTTCGAGCTTATGATGGCTGGGCCTACCGGTAACTCTTGTTGACAGAGGTAGCAATGCGTTTCGATTCTCGCCTCTTCTTCTGGCTGACCTATATTTTCTTTCATTGGAGCTTCTCCCATCATATTATGCACCTCCTGGAGGAGTTGATGTGGGACCAGGTGGTGTGTCCTCCTGTCCTTCAGGTGGTGGCAGTTCATCCTCAGGTGGTGGCAACTCATCCTCTGGAGGTGGCAATTCATCCTCAGGTGGTGGTAGCTCATCTTCCTCATCCGGGTAAGTCTTACACACGTAGCAGTACCAACTACCATATTCTGGTATGAACTCCAACTTTCCACCGCAAGTTTGGCATACACGCTCTTCCTCAGGTTCGGCAGCAGGTGCTGCAGCTTCCTCTTCCTCAGGAAGCGCCTCAGGCATCTTGGCGGCACCAACAATCACGATATTATCCACAAGATCTGATGGCTGCCGCGGCCTTCCAGAGAATGGTATCCTAAGCGGTCTTAAAATTCCTATAATGATCCCAACGACAGCGAGAATTATGGCAAAAAGAAAGGCAATCATGGGTTTGAAGTTGTAATCTCCGGAATTTACATCTACAGGTAATTGGGCAAGTTTCACTTCCCAGCTGTTGACTCCAGTGTCATTATGATCAACACTTGTAAAGTTCTCGTCTCCCCATCCAGAGCCGTCGATCCATATCCAGAATTTATCTCCCACATCCCAGGCACCTTCGGGTATTGTCACCACATACCAATAGGTGTCATTATCCTGTTGTAAGCCATCTGGGTCCGCATAAGTTGATTTGACACCCTCATGCTCAATTATCACCGCAGCATAAGCCCCCTCATAGCCATCACCAGGATAGGTTCCATCTGAATTGTAAACTCTCCCAGCAATTACGTGTGGTCCCCCGGGTCCATCTGCAGCGATATTACCAATTGCCAGATTACCTAGTACCATGACCATAATAATGATTATGATGCATCTAATAATGGTCCTGTCGCGTTTCATATATTACTCCCCTTACCCTATATTCAGGTTTTTATACGCCAATAAGTACGAGTTTTGTGGTTTCAGCATAAGTGAATATCATATATCCTGTACCTGTAACAGCATTCCCATTATTAATATTTTCAGGTAGGAACTTTGGATGGCCTTGCCAATGTCCAGTTTGGCGATCGTAATAGTATATCGTATCCTCGTCCTGAGGGAAATTCTCCCTGCTGAAAGAGGCAATCGTATCTGTTTTTGGGTCTGATTCGAAGGAGAAGGACCTGTAACCCTGTTTTAGATCGAATTTTTTAACGGCCAAAGCATAGGTGGCACTACTTTCCTCACCACCGCTATTTGCAACAACCATATAATAGTACTCATCGCCAGGGGTATCGTTATCTGCCCAGGAAGTGTCAGGTGCAGACACCTCGTATATAGGCTGCAAATTATAATCGGTAAGGGAGTCAGAGCCCATTCTTGGACTGGCTCTATAAATCGTATAACCTGTTGCACCGGTTGCTGATACCCAGCTTAGCGATACTTCGTTTTCCTGGGCTTGGGCAGTCAAACCCTCCCTGAACTCGCTCTCTTGCCCAATACCGCCAATATACCTGATAGCCGTACTTGTGGAGCCTGTGAAGGTATATTTCGCTTCATCTTCCATTATGAGCAACATGTAACCCTCGCCCATCGCAAGTTCGAAATCATCGATAGAGGCCGGGAGAAACTTCGGACGGCCCATCCACTGCTGAAAGCCTGTATCATATCTATATATGGTGTCTGCATCATCAGTAAAAACATCCTCGCTCAGCATCTCCGAACCCCTGATCTCCTCAAATGGCTCCAAAGGTAAGGCGAAGGTGTTGTAGCCCCTTTCGAAGGTCATGGTGACCTTCCCAGCGATGTTGGATGTGTAGCCTATGTTTCCACGCTGGTCTACTCCTCTCATCGTATAGTAGTATTCAGAAGCTCCCGACACAGCGTCAGCATCATTCCATGTGGTTCTTAGAGGTATAACGCCATTATCGTCATGCAGGTGGGTATCAACCCAAACATCTGAAAAGTTGAATCCTGTTCTTGTTGTGCTCCTGTATATGATGTAATAGTTGATATCATCATCAGGCGAAGGCTCCCATTCCAAAATGATGTCATCACCGCTCACCCTTAATCTCAATGTCGGTGGAAGAGGTGGTGTGATATCACCCTCGATGTATATCAAGTTAGAGACGAGAGTGCCATTGTTGCCTAGATTATCCTCACCCCGGGTCCATATCGTATGGTTCCATGGGATATCCTCAAAAATAAGTCCTGGAAACACCTCGGTGAGGTTCCTTGCTCCTGGGTAGTCGCTCCAGAGCATTCTTTGCCAATCCATATTATCAAATCTATACCACACATACAACACCCCACTGCCTAAACCATCATCCGCGTTCATTGTGAATAACGATGTTTCGGAGATTTCCCATCTATTGGTATATTTTTCAACGGTGGAGTCGCTTATGATGCCTGAGGTGGGGCCTGTGTTATCAAGATAGACAGTTTGGGTATCGATGTCTTTCTGTAACAAATTGTCCGAACTGTTATATTCGATTGTATAATAACCGTCGGTCCATGTGTTCGGAAGTGTAAACGAATCGGCGGTGTGAACTTCATTTGAAACGGAGATGATAGACGCCTCTATCCAGTCCTGCACGAAAACGCCATCACTGACACGCTGTATTCTGTAGAATATGCCTGATTCTGGTTCAAGAGGATCGTCAATACCGGATGCATTGTTTATACCGATAATATTCAACCCAAGGGGATAGTCAATTGCGCTGAGGGTTATATTCGTGGCGGATGTGATGTTCCAATTGTCTAAAGCCAAATCTCGATATTTTGGTGTTTCAAAATCTATCGCAGTGAGAGGCTCAGAATC
>JAZGAR010000283.1:0-11361 GCA_036475875.1 Thermoplasmata archaeon | reverse complement strand
GATATTTTAATTGAGAATATCTCAGCAGAATTTATCACCATTTCAATGTTGCTTGAAAATGCACTCGAACCCTCCCATGCGGATTCTTCCCTGATATACTCAAAAAAAGCAGAGGGAGATATTAAATATAGCACACCATCTGCGACTATTGTAGGTATCAAGAAAAAGACTACATATAATATTCTCTCTTTCCAAGTTTTAACTGTACTGATAAAAAATGGTAAAAGTACAATGGGATATATTTTTAATGCAAAAGCGAGCCCAAGAGATAAGCCCGAAAAGTTCAGTTTATTTTTAAATAACAATAAAATCGAAATTAAACTAAAAAGTGCAACTACTGAGTCATAGTGACCGGAAAGACCGACGGTAATTATACTGATAGGAAACAGGGCGTAAGAAAGACTTGCCACGATTGCGAAACGATCATTATATTTCATGGAGCAAATAAAAAACAGCACGATCGGGATGAGAGCATCGAAAACTGAAAATACGGCACGGAACTGTATTACTCCTGGCGTAACGGTAAGGCCCATAAAATACAACATGAATTCATAAAGCGGTGGTTTGTTTCCGCCGTAGAAATCGCGATAGGGTATATTTCCTTCAAGCATCCATTTGCTTCTTCTGACATATGTTTCAATGTCGTGCGTGATCACTTGCGTTTGAAAAAGCATAACCCAACGTAAAAGTAATGCAATTAGAAAAATTAGTAGTATTTTTTGTCGTATCGGTAGGGATAAAAATTTGTCGATAATTTTATACCCACCTAAACTGGAAGCGACAAAAAGGAACAATACGATGAATAGAAAATAAGTTGCAATATAAACCCCAAATACGACTGTGAACCCTAAAACAATAAAATATAGGATGAGAATCACGATTTTACTTAGGGGTGGTAAATTTAGAAGGTCTAAATTTTGATTCGATTTTATATCATCGATTTTTTCCATGATAATTACCGTGCTTTTCATTTTCAAATATACCCAATGATTATTAATCTATGTAACTGATTTTGCGACATCATATGTATTACATGAACAAATGGTAAGTTCTTTCCCGATATTTCCGGTTTTATACCAACAAGTAAGATAATCACGCCAGCCCAGGGATAGGAAAAGGATTAGAAATAAGTTTCGTACCATGATATGGGTTGACACTCAGAGAAAGTGTGTCGATTTATAATTTTTTAATAATACAGCTTAAGGATAGTGAATTTGATACCCAGGCAAGCGAAGAATTAATCGGATATATTATTTGCGGAGTTTTTATTTTTTTCTCACAATCTCTCCGCTAGTTTTGTCTATTTTCAATCCTACGATGAACATAGAAAGTATCCCGAGTGGTATGGATAGCCATATAGATGTCATTACCACCAAAATTCCTGCGGTGGTAGCTGAAACGATTTCAACACCCAATGCTGCGAATACAGACGAAATTAATGTTGCATGTAGAGCTCCGATAGGTAATGCAACACCAAAAACTGTTGCTACACTTGATGCAATGAGCACCGCACCAAATGATGGTGCTTCTATATCAGGTAGTGCCAATAATATAATATATATTCTTCCAGCTTCATTAAGCCATATCAGCAGGGTAAGCACAATGAATGACACTGCAGTTTTTTTCTTAAGTTTAAGTTGATCTCCTATGTTATCGATCCCAGTAGAAAAAGAATCCACAAATGTCATCAAACTGCTTTCAGCCTTGTTTACCCATTCCTTGTTAGAGAATTTTTTAAGGAAAAGACCCAACCCTAAAGCTGCTCTTCTTAGCAACTCAGGATGGGTTGCCAAATATATTAAAGTTACAATTACCACTATCACAGGAATAAATGAGATCAGCAACAGCTCGATACTAATATCAGAAGTCATTAGGATAGGAATTATCAGGGCGATACCTATTAATGCCATGGAGGTTAATACAATCAAATCGATGATCCGCTCCACAAAAATCGTGGAAAGCCCTTGACCTATTGGAACATCACCTCGGGAACGTAAAAGATAAGCTCTAACCGGCTCACCACCGATTCGACCAGGGGTTGTATTATTGATCATAAGCCCTATCAATAAGAATAGGTAGATCTTTGAGAATGCTATATGGCATCCAGAGGAGCTTACCAATATTTTCCATCGAGCCGCCTTAACTATGCCATTTAATAAATAAAGTACAATAACAAAAAATACGAGAAAAAGATCGGTTTTACCAAGGATTTCCATCATTTTTCGGGGATTTGTAATAAGTATCATCACACTTATTAATCCTATAGAAATAACAATTAACAAGGCCAACTTTTTCTTCATCGATCTTCCCCTTTCTCAAAGCCCTTGGGTGAAATGGGATAAGTTTCTCTCATATATTATCTTATTCTTCAGGTAAAAATATGGACTCAGTAAAATAGGTGGAATAGAATTTGAAATCCGTTATTCTTGAACATCATGGATAGTAAAAATATACTCTAATTTATAGCCTCCCAAACAGCATCTATGATGTCCATTATCTTCATACCACCAATGGTCTTGAATTGCTCCTCGCAGAAAGGACAAGAGCTAACTAGAATCTCAGCTCCAGTGGCTTTTGCCTCCTCGATTCTCTTCTTGCCAATTTCTAAGGAAAGCTCGGGGAACGCAGCTCTGACTCCGCCTCCAGCTCCGCAGCAATTTGAATCGTATCCGTGATTTTCCATCTCCACGAAGTCCGAAATCTGCCTTAAGATTTCTCTTGGTTCCTCTATTAAACCTTCCAATCTCCCAAGATGACAGGGATCGTGGTATGTTACCTTTCCAAGCATCTTTTTGACCCTTAATTTATGTTTTTCAAGCATTTCTACCAGTTTCTGGATTATGTGTGTGACCTTAATTTCAGACCCATGTTTCTCCAATTTTTCTTTTATTGTGGTGTAACAACCAGGACAAGCTGTTATGATCTCCTTTACGTCGTTGGCAGCCAAGTATTTGAGAAACCTGTCTGTTAACTCGTTGTATTGTTTTTCATAGCCTGTTCTAAGCACGTAACTTCCGCAACATATCTCCTCCTCCATCACCGCCAACTTCTCGGAACCCAGCAATTGCACGATCTTCCTCAGAGTTTCAGGTTGTCGAAGTGGCATTGTGCAACCCGCAAAAAAGAGAGTGGAAGTTTCCTTTAGGGAGGAGAATTTTATCCCTTCTCTCCATTTGCTCAAATTCTCCAAGCCATAGGGATTCCCGAATTTCATCACTTTTTCCACATTTGCCTTATGCTTCTCTATCTCGAATCCTTCCTCCACCAAGTATTTTCTCAGCTCTCTTTCTATCTCGGTATCTGGAAGAGCACACCATCTCTCGCAACAACCGCAAAGAGTGCATTGATAATACGCCTTGGCCAATTCTTTTGAAGGCTTGACCTTGCCCTCTATTATGCCTAGGATAACCCTATTTCTTCCTCTTGATGTGAAGGTCTTCTTTTTGAGGATCTGATATACTGGACATTTCCTTTCACAGAATCCGCAGGATGCTCCAAAGCATGTTTCTATGTCCTCCCTGAAATCTGCCAGGCTCATTTTCCACCACCTTGATATTCGAACTTTTTACCTGGATTCATTATACCTTTTGGATCGAATATCTCCTTGATCTTTTTCATGTACTCAGCGCTCTTTCCATGCTCATATTCGAAGTAAGGCACCTTAAGATTTGTGTCACTCATGTATGTGCTCATCGTTCCCTCGAAATCCACGGCAGCCTTGGCCATCTCCTCGAAGTACTTTCTGTACCTATTGACCTCGTCCTGGTCATGATAGTCAACAAACAAAGCGCAGGATAACGAGAGGCCTATGCTGTTGGGATGCTCAAGGTAGGCGTTCATACCAAGGATCCGAAGATCGTACTTATCGGCGGTCTTGATAAATACTTCATAGAACTCCTCCAGCCTTCCCATGGGAATGCCAGGGTCCACTGCACCGAACTTCTTCTCTCTCTGGCTGTCAGGCCATTTCTGTTTGAAAGGTGGGAACTCAAGCGTATGTTTTGAAATCCACCATCCCTCAACTATCTCTCTTTCCTTTATCAATTGGCCTTCCATTCCCTCGGCTATGCCTAACGCATAGTTCCTCGAAAAATCCACAACCTCCTTGTCACCTGCGAAGATGATCGCCAAGAGGGCATTGGCCCAATCAGGGATCTCAGGGTCTTTTCCGTATTTTTTTCGGTAGGCATGGGTATAGAATCTCAGCCTTCTTTTGCAGTTGATGTGCGCTCCCTCTATTGTCAGGCCTGCTTTAAGTAGTCTGTCCAGATACTTCACAACCGTGCCCATGGATTTGAATAGTATCATCTCCACACGCCTTTCATCAGGTATTGGCTCGACTTTTAGCGTGGCCTCGGTTATCACACCCAATGTGCCTTCGCTCCCGACGAGCAGGTCCTTTAACTTGTAGCCAGATGATGTGAAATGGCTTTTCCTGTGACCCAATTCTAATATCTCTCCTGTACCTGTAACCATCTGGGCGGAAAGCAGGGCATTGAGAATCTTGCCATACCTCATGCCGAATGTGGAATCATTGTCGCATGCGATCTCAGAGCCGATTGTGCATATCCACTTGGACTCAGGGAGGTTGGGCAGCCAAAGGCCGTGTTCTTCCAGAGAGTCGTTTATCTCCTGAAGTGTTGCCCCTGCCTGGGCTCTTATGGTCTGATTTCTTGCATCCACCTCGATGATCCTGTTCATGCTTGTGGAATCTATGTATATCCCTCCGTGAATCGGCACGGCACCGCCGGCCATGCCTGTAAGTCCTCCTCCCGCTGTAACTGGAATTCCATGCTCGTAGGCTATCTTAACCGCTTTTGCCACATCTTCCGTGGTTTTAGGTACGATAACGGCATCAGGAGGAAATATCTCTTCCTTAGTCCTGGGGCTCCAGTCAGCACCGTAAACATATCTTTCAAAATCCTCAGTCAAAACCTTGTCATCACCGAGTTGCTCCCTTAATTCTTGGATGTACATTCAGACCCCCCTTTTAGGCTCTGTTCGACCATGAATGGTGATAATGTATTACTAATTTTTGGGTTTCACAATTGTTATCAGAGGTTTGCTCCTTTATCAAGAAACTCCATGGGATGAGGGGTGGGAGGAGGGGGCTTGGGGAGAGGGTTATTTACAGTATGCAAAAGTGTAAAGAGATTCGGATTTCAAGCATCTCATCAAATCCTGTGGAAAGCGAATAAATTTTTATAACACGACCCCTTAAAGGCGTTTGATGACAGACCCAGCAACAAAATGCTTTATCCAGGATTATATGGCTTTCAACAAGAGCCTTAAAATACCTCACCCGTATTTTCAGCAGATAGAATATGTGAAAGTCAACTCCATGATCATCAAAGAGATCCTCAAGCATAGGCATGAAAGGATAGTCGATGTGGGAAGCGGGATAGGGCATCTGATACATGGATTAAGTGCGGTCTCTGATGGTTGCCTTGCACTGGATATCGAGGCAAAGCGGTTGATTCTTGTCCGAAGGAAAAACCCGGCCATAGCAGGGATCTATGCTGATGGCGAAAAGGGCCTGCCTTTCAAGGATGCCGCCCTCGATGTTGTCATCGCATCTGAGCTTTTGGAGCATCTGAACCACCCTGAGAGATTCTTCAGGGAAGTGGCAAGAGTGCTCAAGAATGGCGGTATTCTCGTACTCACCACGCCAAACAGCGATAACCTGACCTATAGGGTCTTACGTGCCATGCCCAGGGGGATGGCGTACCGGATAGCCAAAAGATTCGGGATTGACATGAAGCTGCATCCCGGGTTGTTGCCCGAAAAGGAAGTGGACAGCGCCGATCCCCATGCCCACAAGGTCGAGGGATATACAAGGAAGGAGCTGCTTCACATGGGAAAGAATCATGGTCTAAGAATCATTTATCTCAATAGTTTCGGTCTCCCATTGCCTGATAAGGCCTATTCCCGCCTCCCAAACTCATTGATAAGATTCATAGTGTGGTATATCGAAGATCACTTTCCCTTTGCTTTAAGGCACTTGATGGTTTATGAAAACAAATAAATACCCGAAATACAATAGATGCATATAGCTGAAACGGTGAATTACGATGTTGCTGATACTTAGGGCCAAGAACGAGGTAAAAGGGCGAATTATCCTATTAAGGGTCTTATTGTTGGTGGCAATTATGTTACTCTTGATATTACCAAAAAGTAAAGATGCGTCATTCTCAGGGACCGCTTCTGGGATTTCCCCTCCCGTGAATCACACCAGTCTAAATAATTTTTATCAAATCGAAGACCGATTTTATTGATCCGCATTTGAGAGTTTGAGGGACTTTAGATTTTTTAATTAAAAACCTTGTTTAATAACATGATTAATCCTTCAAATGTTGAAAAAATTGAGGAAGATTAATAAATAAGAATAATATACAGGATTCACCCCTTTGGTTGGAGAAAAGATGGCAGACCAAGACGAAATAACGCTTGAAGACGAAGCACCGAAAGAGCAAATACGCAATGGTAGGTTCAGAATGAGAAGAAAAAAAGCCTCAGTTGATGAAGAATTGAAAGAACCGAAACGAAGGCGGAGCTCAAGGAGTCGAAAAGCGAAGAAGCTCACCAAGAAGGATTTCGAGGCAGAAGAAAGAGTGATATCCCAGGGAAGGCTCTGGCTTTCGCAGAATTGGAAGATGATGTTCGCCTTATTCCTCATATTTATGTTCGGCCTGTTCTTAAGAAGCTATTTCTATTATCCACCTGCAACCGAAAATGGGTTCATCCTCTCAGGTAATGACCCTTACTACCACAAAAGGGTGGTTGACTACGTTCAGGAGAATCACCGTCATCTAATTTTTGATCCATTGTTGAGCTACCCTGACGGATCACTGAACCCACGCCCGCCTATGTTCGACTGGTCAGTGGCGATACTGGGAATATTTCTTGCACCTTTGTTCGGAGGCAACGTAGGGATTTCCACCTGGCAGGTTATGGAGTTCTCTCCAGCATTCTGGGGGGCTATTACCATCATTCCAGTTTACCTCATAGGCAAGGAGATGTTCAACAAAAAGGCTGGCTTAATTTGCGCATTCCTCCTTGCAACCATGCCATCTCACGTGGAACGCTCTCCCCTCGGTTTCTCTGACCATGATGCCATGGTGCTGTTCTTTGTGGTGTTTTCGTTCTTCTTCTTCATCAAGGCCTTGAATTCGCTCGTAGTCAGAGATAAATGGGTAATCAACTGGCTGCATCCAAGAGACATACCTAAAGGACTAAAAGAATGGTTCAAATATAATCAGTTGTCCGTGGCCTTTTCGCTGTTATCAGGCCTTTCTTTGGCCTCAATAGCCCTGATATGGAAGGGTTTCCTCTATCCTGTGGTGATCATCATCGTTTACTTCTTTATACAATTGATCCTGAATAAGTTGAGGAACAAGGACTCGCTGGGCATTTCATTGTGCACGATAATAACATTGGCGGTAATAGCCTTCCTACCCATTCCCTACTATACCGGGAATCGCATGCCCTATGTTATCGAGCCTGCGATGGAGATATTTATCGCTGTGATAATAATAAGTGCCGTCTTGGTTCCCACCAGGGATAGTCCATGGTTACTGGTATTCTCAATGCTTGCGGTCGTGCTCATATGCGGTCTGATACTCCTCATATATGTTTTTCCAGATATTGGGAGCACCTACTTCAGCGGACAGGGATACTTCGTCAAAACCAAGATCTTCTCGACAATCGCAGAGGCTCAGGCACCGGATTATAGTAGGGCAGTTTTCTCCTACGGTGTCGTAACCACCTTCTTAGCTCTTTATGCGATTTTAATTTCGATGATAAGGGTTGTTAAGGATTTGAAGGGCCATTACCTCTTCATGACGATCTGGGGCATCACGGCGGTGTACATGGCCGTATCTGCCACACGATTCATATTCAACGCAGGCCCTATATTCGCGATATTGTCAGGCTGGATGGTATATGAGCTCATTAAAAAACTCGATTTCCGTAAAATGCGAAAGCATTATAGTAGTTTAAAGGGCGGGGGAAGGTTCTATGCCATGAAAAAGAGTGTCAAGATACGTCATATCGTTGGGGTTCTATTCCTAATTTTTATGATTTTGATCCCGAATATATGGCTCGGCTGGGACGCAGGAGTGCCCTTCGGTGAGAAGAAGGCTGTGGATGTTGCTGTATATGATGCTTTACCATGGTTCATGAAGCCAAAGGAGTATAACGCCGATGAGGCTGGCAATACATCTCTCTATCCTGATGGCGTAGGAATAATGTATAACAGGACGAATATGAACGAACTGAAGTACTTCGGTGCATTCGGCCATGGCTTTCCTTCTGACTACTGGCTGGATGGGATGCGTTGGCTCTCTGAACAGGATCAGGATCTTCCTATTGAAAAAAGACCTGCCTTCATCAGCTGGTGGGACTACGGTTTTTGGGCCATCTACCTTGGAGAGCATCCTACCGCTGCAGACAATTTCCAGGGCAGGGTGCAGTACGCAGGTTCGTTCATCTCTGCCCAAAATGAAAGTCAAGCTGTATCGCTTTTGATCACGAGGATTCTCGAGGCCGACAGGGCCGATTACAGGTACAAAGATGGACACGACGAATTCAAACTACACGATGAGGTGAGGAACATCCTGGTAAGATACTTAGGTCAGGAAAAAACCGCCGAGATAGAGGACGTTCTGATAAACCCACCGAAGTACAAGGATGAGATTCTAAATAATCCTGGAAAGTACGGGTATTATTCCTCGGATCTGGCTGTGGATTTCACACCCATATATGCGATTCTTCAAACTTGGATTCCAGAACTTCTTACAGATGATGAAAGAGTTTGGTTGCTTCACGAACTTCAAGATGAAACCGGCTACAGTCTGAGGTACTTTGCCATCGATTCAAGGCTGTTTCCCTTTGGCCCAGGGAACACGGGCATCTTTTACGCTCCCTTGAAGCTCTCTGACCACAGGATAGACGATAATAACGAACCCTACGATTACATTCAAACCCTTATAATAGGCTCTGACGGTAGGGAGTACACCGTAGAAGATTTCATTAAGGCCCAGGAAAACAATCCAAACCTCGAACTCAGGGAGTATAAGTTGAAATACCTCGAGCCTTTTCTAGAATCGATGCTGTTGAAATGCTATTTAGGATACACTTTACAAGACATTGGCGCATCAGATCCTGGCCAAGGAGGAACAGAACCTAACCTTCCCACCGTGCATGCCAGTAATTATATTCCTATGCCGGGCTGGATGATGAAACATTTCCAGCTTGTATATAGGACCGCTTATTGGAATCCTTACAATCAAACCGAGTATAGGTTTCATCCTGAGGCTTGGGAAGCCATGTCGGAAAAAGATGCAAACGATCTCGTGGAAAAATTGGAGAGCGACGGCATAGACAACGACAAAAACGGCAAGATGGATGCTGATGATAGAGGAGAAGGTGGTGTTGTAACTTCAGGTGTGAAGTCCGGGGTGGTGTTTATAAAATATTATGAAGGTGCATATGTAAACGGTTCCATCAATACAACTAAGGGCACACCTGTTCCAAATGTTAGGGTCACCGTCTTGGACGATTATGGTATACCTCACGATTCTACGTTCACAGATGAAAATGGCGAGTATCACCTCATCGCCCCTGCAGGCAATGTCTCCATCGAAGTCTCAATGGGGGGCTTTGCGGAAGGAGAATTCGCGGCCTACAGCGTGCTTAGCCAGGTTGAGCAAAACAGGCTCAATAATACAAACATCGATATATCGGATGATCAGGTGATGAGAAGAAAGATAGATGAAGATGGGGATGGTATATGGGACTACAATATCGTGCAGGATTTTGATATCGAGTCGAACGAGCTTGAAGGCAGGGTGTTTTGGGACAACAACGACGATCCTGAATACAATGAAGACTCGGATCTCAACATTTCTCTCGCAAAGGTCATAGTCTCGAACCCGAGTCTTGATATGGAATATTCTGCTAACACGGATGAAAATGGCAGTTACATATTCGATGACCTAACTCCAGGAACCTACGATTTCAAAGTTGAGATGCAGGACCATGTAATACCCATTGAAGGAACCCTGGAGTTTACAATCGGGGAAGAACAAAACAGAGATATCGGGATAAAGCCAGGATATTTGTACGGAAATATTAAATCAATATCTGGAGATAATTTAATCGGGGAGGAAATTAGACTACTGGACAAAACCAACGAAACCACAAGCATCTTCTATTTGGATTCGGATGGAAATTACAGTTATAGTTCGTTGCTACCGGGAAATTACACGATATATGTTGATATTGATGGCTTCGAGAGCCATTCTGAGGAGTTTTTAATGGACGAGGGGAACACCACCTATAAAAATATAACTCTATCGCCTTCAACGGATGTAATTGGAAGAACTTACGATGCTGTTGTTGGTAACGCCATTGGGAATGTGACTATAAGGTTCGATGGACAGGGGAAGAACGAGGGCATCACCAAGTTCGCAAGAACGAATGAAACTGGATTTTACAATATCGACCTTAAAAACGGTTTATATCATATTCGAGTAAAGCATGAATCGGGTGAGGAAAACCCTTACGTTTACCTTGGAGAAATCAATGCCCAAGGGGGTATCGTTTCCCATGATATCCCCATGCAAAGAGGTGTAGAAGTTTTTGGAACCCTGTTTAGGGATTTTAACAATAATGGTACAATCGAATCGGGGGAGATAAAGCCCTACGCCCAGGTGTCATTTAAAAATTCGAATGGTGAGATCACCACCACATCCAACTCCACAGGATTTTATCGGGCGTATCTGCCTTTGGGCAATTACACCATCTACGCCACATATAAGGCCACGAGGGACACTTTTCTTGGAAAACTCAACGTTTTGCAGATTGATAGGCTCAAACAAAACATCAAGCTCGAAATTGGCCTAACATTTGAGGGATCCGTGTATAATGATGTTAACAAAAACGACATAAGGGATGGATCAGAAGGTTTGGCATACGCAACGCTTGTCCTCACAGATGATAGCGGAGCCGAAGTTAGGACCTTTGCAGACTCCGTTGGTAACTATTCCCTTAATCTCGAGTATGGTAAAAATTTCAGCGTTGTTGCAAAACAATACGGTTTTAGGGACTTTAATCTGATCTCCATGAATATCTCCGAAATGGCCACTCAAAGCGATTTTAAAATGATACCCCTTGAAATAACGGTGTTTGGGATAACACGATACCAGGGCTCTCGCATAGGAAATGTGTCCATCTCCTTCAATGCTGTAAAAGGAACTGGCAGCGAGAATGCATCAAATGTTTCACAGCCAGATGGAAAATATTATGTAGACCTCATGCCCGGAGAATATCGCATCGTTATAGATTACAATACAACTGAAA
>JAZGAR010000282.1:0-2126 GCA_036475875.1 Thermoplasmata archaeon | reverse complement strand
CACCTGCTCGCCATCGCAAGCTCAGGCGAGGCGGGCGGGTTGCAAGGCACGAGCGGGCAGGTCTACCTACCAACAGAGATACAACAGATGCTAAAGGACTCGGGGAAAGTCTCTCCGAGCCGTAGGCTCTACGAGCCGGAGGCCGAATCCAGATCTTGGGCGGGTGAAAAAACACCTGTGGAGTCAGGGCAAATCACTCGGAATGTAAAATAAAATAAAAGGGTCAAGTCTGCTCTTGACTCATGTTTATCTCTTTCTTCAATTCCTCCACACGCCGTCTAAGCTTTCGATCCTTCGCGATCATCGCCTTGGTTCTCTCAATCACACTACTTACCGAGCTGTACTTGGCTACCTCAAATTCCCTGCCAATTTCTTCAAGGCTATCCCCTCTCAAATGCCTCATCAAATATATGGCCACGTTCCTTGGTTCATTGGCTATCCCCCGTCTCGTTACGGTAAGGGCCTCTTTCTCCACATTATAGGACCTACACAACACTTCCTTTATCCTTTTTACCTCCGGTGCCAGGGATTTCGATTCAGGAACCTCCACGTGGCGTTTGTCAACGGAAAACATCCTTCTCATCCGCTCTATAAATCCCTCACTACCCAGCATGGAAGGCAACTTCTTGTTACCCAAAATCACATTGATCTCCTCGGCTGACTCTCTCGATACAAATTCCCTGTATCTCGTGCGGCTGAGCCTTCTGTCATCGGAAAACATTGAAAGCACAAAGTCCTTATAGAGCCAACCCCATTTCTTTGCATCGGACAGATATCCCTGGTGACTCGACCATGGATACTTGTCCACATTCTTCACTATTCCAGAGTCAATGGGATTTCTGTGGATATACCGTATCAATTCTAATAGATAGCTATCTGCATCGATCAGAATAGATTTATACCGGCCTCGAAAGAGCTGACCGTCCACATGATGGGACCTGTTGAAACGCTGGGTATACACGCCATTGATGTGCCGCATGCATCTGGACAAGTTGGCATCAGGGGTTTGAACGAGAAGATGGTAATGAGTGCTGAGCAAGCAATAAGCGGAAAGCCGCACATTCCACAAATCCACCGCTTCTTTCAGAAGGTCAATAAAGGTAACATAGTCCTTTTTTCCCAGGAAAATGGCTTCTGCCCTTCTCCCTCTATTCATGACATGGTACCACGCATCGGCGTACAGGATTCTCAGTGGCCTGGACATAAGATCTAATTACCATTTTTAAACATATGAGTCAAGAGCAGACTTGACCCCTTTTCTGCTTTTACGAAACACAATAGGGCTTACCAATGGAGTACCTGGTGTGGTTATGAGCATACATAGCTTCGGGGATTATCCTGAGAAGTTTCATCCACACCTTCACCCCGTTAGATAATAAACGCAAAGTGACATCAATTTAATTATCGAACAGTGTATCTAATGGGGTTCATGCCATAGTCTCCGACGAACTTTTTGCAAGGACTGGAACCTTCTACGTAATGCCAGGGGTTGACTTGAAGCCCCTTGAGGGATGTTTCGTGCCAGTGTCTTTAAGCCTGTGCTGAACTTGATTCAGTGATGGTTGGCCCGGCTATGAAGAGTCATCTATTGTTTTAAACTTGTGCTGAGCTTGTCGAAGCATTGAGCACTGTGTAATTTGCGGCTATAAGGGTTATAGGGGAGGTCTACCCATCTCCTGCCGAGTCCTTACCTAGAAACCAGCAATTAGCTGCAAAATCTCAATTCTACCTTACCTCCTACCGTTACGCTTGCCTGCCGCAGGCACGGTCGGCTTCCAAAATTACTCTCTTTACCGGTAAAGATCGATCTCGGATCAAAAACAGAAAAACAGAAAAAAAGGTGACATCATCCTGATTCCTGTGTTAAAGGTTCTATAGGTTCAAAAAGCAATCTCCTATCGTTTGGTCAACAAATTAAGTAAAACTTTTTGAGGAGGGTATGAATATGAGTCAAGAAGTGTACAGACAATTACTTGAAGTTATGAAAAAGCGCGGGGGCGGTTATCCGGGAATGGATATACCCGAGTTCTACGAGCTGGTGGAAGAATTGTTCACACCCGAAGAGGCTGAAGTCAACAATGCCATGCCCAGGGGGCCTTTTACCGCCAAGGATATGGCAAAGCAAA
>JAZGAR010000281.1:0-5244 GCA_036475875.1 Thermoplasmata archaeon | reverse complement strand
GGTGATACCTGAACATCGATTTCTGCATCCCAGTTGATACTATTATCTATGATGGTCCCGCTGCGAACCGTGACATTCTGGTCTGCAGTTTCATTGTCAGCCACAACGTATATTCTCTGGTCAGTTTCATTGTACCACGCCGATAGATTCTTCATGTTTTGATGAGCACTTGTAAAGACATATTGTAGAGGATTTGGCCATGGATCGTCATCACCTGTTAAACTCCATTCCCATGTCATATTTTGCTCGGCGTAGTGATAATAAAAACTAAAGAAATAGTTCGTTGGTTGACCTGTTGTTCTGATAAGGGATCTTTGATTTGAAGTTGAGGTTGCTATATTAGAAAAAGGAAGAGCATCCTCAATCGTAACAATCCCTCTAGTTCCCCTACCGACTCTCTCATCTGAACGATCCTCTAAGCTATCACTCCAATCAGTAGTCTGGAAGTACACCTGGAAAGGTCCTGTTATGGCCAAATCTTCCTTATTGATTTGTGTTTCTAAGCGTGCAGTGTCGGTTTCTGCTTCAACATCGCCCATATCCCACCAACGCCATTCACGAACAGAGGATTCGAAGAAACTCATATGCCTCTTTGAGATTATTTCGCCGTACTTACCTTTGATCTCGATAAGATGGTCTGCACCAATATCCCATATGGCGTAGCCTGTAGTTGATACATTATCGCTGTCGATATAAATATATGCCACATCCTCTCCTATTCTTGGTTCTGGGATTGGGGCCGGCGGTGGAGTTGTGGCTGGTGGCCCTGGTTCTCCTGGTTCTGCAGGCAGAGGTGCACTAGCATCATTCCAATAAGGGACAGCCGTGCCAAAACCGATCTCGCCATCGACTCTTAAAAAGAACGAAACCATGTCCGTGGTGTTTGAGACGCCGTATTGGATCATGTCCAAATTTTTGTTATCAACATCACCTGCATTATCGTTTTCAACATCCTTTCCTTCCCAATCTGCGAACGCACCATCTATCTTGATCTCCTGTGGAACTGAGTTTATATAACTAATGTCATAATAACCGTCCTGTGGCAATTCCGTCCTCAAACTGATTGTCCCTTTGTTTGTCTTAATATCATGGGGTTTTAGGACTCTAAATCCTATGCTGTTCTCTGCCAGGGCACCGGATCCAACATAAATTTCAACATAGAGAGTTTTGCTATCTCCTTCATCTAGGTTTATGCTTGTTTGTAGTTTTACAACACCATTACTCAAGGTTCCTGCTGTAATTGTGTTATTATCTTCCAACAGGTTTATGACACTTGTGTCACTATCATTACCATATCCAATTCGAGAGAGCATTATTTCTGTCACCACAATATCAGCATCTTGAGCACTCAATTCCAGTCTCAAAACCCTATTTGTGATACCGCTTATGAAGCCCTCACCAACACCCTGCTGGGTCACAATTAAAACACCTTTTTCGTTGCTTATCACGGTATCTGAGAAATCTTCGAACCCATCATTGCTCTGAATATAGAATAGAACATCCACAGTGTCATGATTTTTCAAACCCATTGCGCTGTAGCCAACTTGCACCTCCAACTCTGAGTCTTTTACAGCTGCTGAAACCTTGCCTGTTTCTACCCATAGATTCCAGTCCTGGGTATCGGACGAAAATGAGAAAAGGCTCTGAGAGATTATCTCGCCTTGCCAACCCTCCACTTCAACCATGAAATCTGCACCTATGCCGTGGATCAGATAGCCGGATTTCTGAGATTGGTCTGTATCAATAAAGATATAAGCGGTATCCATGTGCCTCCCTCTATTTTCAGGCTCACCTGCGAGCATGGTACCATCTACCATAACATAGAATGAAAGTTCCGAAAGCCTTCCATCAACACTGTAATCCACAATATCAGCGTTTTGATTGAATGGCAAGGCCTCGCCAGCATCTGAGGCTGTAGTTACACCACTCCAATCGCCGAAGTTGCCGTCTATCTCTATTCCCTTCGGGGGTTTTGATATGTTGACAGCAATGTAAGGTGCCATTATGAGGATGAATATGATGATAGGAACAACGATTAATCCCCATCTGCTCCGCTTGCTCTCGAACACTCTTTTTCTTCCGCCTAGACCGTTGGTAATGCCGTTACCATTGGTAATCCCGTTGGTGATTCCAGCCCTCATGGCTCGAAGACCATTTGTCAGACCGTTGGTTAGTCCACTTCTCAAGCCGTTGGTGAACCCATTGGTCAAACCCCATCCCCTTTCTCTCATACCATTGGTAATGCCCACGGTAAGCCCGGTCCCAACAGGCTTCTCAGCCTCAATCCCTGGTCGAACCAGACTTATCTCCTCTTCTTCCTCGAATTCCAAACCACATTCGGGACATTCCATATCCATAGAGGTGACGAGATAGCCGCAATCTGGGCATTCGAATTCCTCAGGCTCTTCTTCTCCTGTTTCGAACTCGGCGCCACAGGTAATGCAAACCGGGACAGGTTCTTCGAACACCGTGCCGCATTCTGGGCACTTATACACTTCCTCGAAAATTGCCTCTTCTTCCATGGCTTCGAAATCATATCCACAATCGGGACATATCATTACCTCAGGCTTTGACAGAACACCGCACTCGGGACATTCATGCAACATTTCCTCTTCTTCAGCTTCCTTTGGTTCAATCACCACTTTCTCCCTGGCATCCATGAACTCTGCAGGTAACGAAGGGAGTGTTTCGGCCTTCAATGCTTCTTCTTTCTCTGCCTCCTCAAAATCTGCCCTGCCTTCCTCGACTGCGGCCTTCTCCTTAACTTCTACCTTGACTTCCTCGGTTGCAGTGAGAATAGTTTCTATTAATTCCATCTTCGTTCCTGTGATGGGTAGGCTGAGGCTTTTCGCAATATCGATAAGATGGGCCTTTTTCATTCGTTTGAGCTTGGAGATTTCTTGCCCTCCTTTTACGCATGCAGAGGCGACATCTTTGTTGAGCCGTGAGCATAAAATGCAGTAATGGTCGGGGAGTGGAGTTAAGCATGGCTCCTTGGGAAGGGCCTTAAGAAAATCCTTGATGGAGTTATCCTTCGCCTTATCGTCCATTTCTACCTAGCTCCCCCTGTTTGATTCGAAGTTTCCCACTGATTTATTGGAAAACGGCTACAATTTTTACTATAACCAATATCGACTTTATCGTATTTAAATTACCCTATATTGCTTACTACATTGCAGTAGAGTTGAATTCAAATCCAATATGATGATAATTTTAAGGGTGCATTTGATTTGAAAGTTTATGTGAAGTTCTATTAAGAGATTATATATAGAAGAACAATCATACCCAACTGAAATCGAAGAAATTCATGGATGCAAAATATATCCGGTAGACGGAGGTTATGACATGATGACAGGAACGCCTATTCTGATTTTAAGGGAAGGGACAAAAAGAGAGAGGGGCAAAGGAGCACAAGCCAACAACATCGCAGCAGCGAAAGCGATTGCTGATGCTGTTAGAACCACTTTGGGACCAAGAGGCATGGATAAGATGCTCGTGGATAGTCTCGGCGATGTGGTGATCACCAACGATGGTGCAACGATTTTAAAGGAGATTGATATCGAGCACCCTGCAGCAAAAATGGTAGTTGAGGTTTCCAAGACCCAAGATGAGGAATGCGGCGACGGGACCACAACCGCGGTGGTTATTGCAGGTGAACTTTTAAAAAAGGCTGAGGAGCTCATAGACTCGAATGTTCACGCCACCGTTGTGGCAAAAGGTTATAGGCTTGCGGCTGATGAGGCCAGGAAAGCCCTCTCAAAGATGTGCATAAATGCGTCACCTAACGATAAGGGGCTTTTAAGGGACATAGCCAAGACAGCCATGACAGGGAAGAGCATAGGTTCAAGCGAGCACCTGGCTAAAATAGCGGTCAAGGCGGTTATGGCCATAACAGAGAAATCGGATGGAAAATTCTTAGCTGACATTGATAACATAAAGATAGAGAAGAAACACGGTGGCTCGGTTTTAGATACCGCCATGTTGGAGGGCATTATCGTGGATAAGGAAAGGGTGCATCCAAGGATGCCGCAACAGATTAAGAATGCGAAAATCGCCCTCATAAACGCCGCACTCGAGGTAAAAAAAACCGAAATCAGCGCGGAAATAAGGATAGAGGATGCTTCGCAACTCCAAAAATTCTTGGATGAAGAGGAGAGAATGCTGAAAAGCATGGTCCAGAATGTTAAAAGTTCTGGGGCCAACGTGCTGTTCTGTCAAAAGGGAATAGATGATTTGGCGCAGCATTACCTGGCAAAAGAGGGTATTTATGCGGTGAGAAGGGTAAAAGAATCCGATATGAAGAAACTTTTAAAGGCCACGAACGCAAAGATCGTCAACAGCCTGTCCGAATTGAGCAGAAATGAGCTTGGTGATGCCAAGCTGGTGGAGGAGAGGAAGGTGGCGGATGAGGAGATGACATTTGTTACTGGATGCAAGAATCCAAAGGCTGTTTCTATCCTCATAAGAGGTGGCACAGAGCATGTGGTGGATGAAGTGGAGCGCTCTCTGCACGATGCCTTAAAGGTGGTGGCTGTGACAATTGAGGACGGAAAGGTGGTGGCTGGTGGGGGAGCAACAGAAATCGAGCTTGCAATTCATCTCAGACGGTTCGCCTCCACAATTGGGGGAAGGGAGCAGCTTGCGATAGAAGCCTTTGCAGATGCCATGGAAGTCATACCGAAAGCATTGGCCGAGAACGCTGGTTTGGATGGAATAGACATCATCATAGATCTGAAAAAAGCCCACGGCGGGAAAACGAAGAATATGAACTCAGGTATAAATGTGTTCACCGGAAAGGTCACGGATATGGCTAAATTGAAGGTTCTGGAACCTCTGAGAGTGAAAACTCATGCCATAGAATCCGCAACCGAGGTTGCAACCATGATTTTGAGAATAGACGATGTGATCGCGGCAACGCGCACAGCGTCGTCATCCCCCCCTCCTGGAGGACCTGCATGCGGCATGGGTGGAATGCCGCCGATGATGTAATTATGTTTATAGTGGCAGACATAACCTTCTAGACTCACAATTATGTCAGCCACATATAATCAAAGACTTGACAAAAAGTCTAAAACGTTTCGTCTTTGACTATAATTATGGAAGAGATTCTTCCGAAATACTTTTCACTTCGTCAGACTCAAAAACTCCTTCTCTCCCTCTCGCGGCCCCCTTGCGACCAGCACATCCCCCTCTTCTATCAAGGTGTTCTCATCAGGGCCATAGATCCATGTTTTTCCCCGTTTT
>JAZGAR010000280.1:0-3309 GCA_036475875.1 Thermoplasmata archaeon | reverse complement strand
ACGCTCTTTCTGTTGAGTGGGCAGGTATGGGGAAGCCACCATTGGGGGATTGCCGAAAGGCTCTGATTTCTTTATGACGCGGGTTCTGGATGTATGGATAGGATTCCTCTTGTGGTAATATTCCCATATCTGCCCATCAACGGAGGCCCCATCCACCAATAACCTTGCCACTGCCAGTATCGAATTGTCATGGCTGTAGGTATAGATGATCTTTCCAAAAAAGGTCTCGGGCATCTCACCCATCTGCACCAACCAGTAAGTGGGCACCAACCTTCCGGTGTTTGATTCCGGATCGGTAAAGGCAAAGACCCGGCCCCTCAGATCCTCAAACTTATGAAAGGGGCTGTCTTTGTTGACGATCAGGTACGACTGATAGAAAGGGCTTCCCCGAACTTGAGGTATGGCGAGCGCTTCAAAGCCATATTTTTCTTTCCCGGCAACATAAGGTCCGGAACAGATGAAGGCCAGATCAATCTGGCCCTTACCAAAAAGCTCATTAATCTCACCATAGGTTTTTCGTTGAATGAGCTGAACCTTCCGACCAAGCTTGTCACCGATATAGTCCAAAATCTGACGGTAATAGACAAAAGTCTCTTTAGGTGAGATCATGGCTGCCACAGCCACCCTGAGAAAAGGATGCTCCTGCGATTGGTCTCCCGGTCGCTCCACAGCCACGGTTTTGGAGAAATCAACGACGGCAATGTCAGCATCACCGCCACAACCATGAGAAAAGACCAGCATCACGGCACTCAAAAACCCCAGAAAAAAGCGGGCCTTTTTAACGGTGGGAGCAGTCAAATCCATAGATTTCCTTAGTTGGAAAAGAAGAGTCTTTGTTCTCATGATATTTTTTGACGAAATATACCACAGTGTGGTATATATATCAATAAAAAAGTATGCATGTCAACAAAAAATGGTTTTTATATGGTTACAGGATGAGTTGGTGGGAGCAATACAAAGAATGTCTCAATAAATTTTCAATTCCCCTACACAATATATGCAAATTTTGATGAAAGAGCAATAATACCCATAATAACGAATTATCTATCCTCCCTCAACGTTAGACCCATTATTTGACCCCTGATTACTTTTCAGGAGAGCTATTGCATGTCCGCTTTAGGTATATCGTATGTGCATTAATTCATCGATCAGGTGAATTATTACGCAAATAGTATTGTTTTTTTAGAAATTTTAGCTATATGCTGTATGTTATAATTCATTAATCAAACGAATTACTGCGCTCGGAATATACTATGGAAACCCTAACTGGGCTCGGAAAGGTTGATCGAGAAAGAATTGCTGCGATAATTCGAGGTACGAAGGGCACCATCTCGACTGGTGAAGCAGCTGAAATATTGAGAGTTTCATCCGCAGATGCTGCTAAGATGCTGTCACGCTGGTCGCGCAAAGGGTGGCTTTCTCGTGTTAAACGCGGGCTTTACATTCCCGTGCCATTGGAATCGCGAACGGCCGATGTGCCCCTCGAAGATCCCTGGCTGATCGCTGAAAGGCTTTATAGTCCCTGCTATATTGGTGGTTGGAGTGCCGCTGAATACTGGGATCTTACAGAGCAGATTTTTCGTACTGTTGTGGTAATGACGACTCAAAAGCCAAGAGATCGCCGACCAGCAATATCGCATTGCCTATACTATCTCTGAAGAGGAAAAGAAGGTTTTCGTCCTGATGATCGCCAAACGGGAAGGCTTTTACACAGTGCTGAAAAGGAGAGTCTGATTTACTTTAAGCGATGCCCTATAAGTGGCAGAAGCTAACAGCTGTGTTTACCCCGCGTGCCCCGCCCGCCCCGTAGCTCCAGAAGATGGTACTGGGGTAGGGCAGATGATCGTACTGGGGTGGAATCAGTACCTATTTCACTGGGACGCCATGTCTTTGCCTCCCGTCTCAAGCGCAGCGCTCCTCAAGTCCCGCCTCGCGGGACGCTCCTCAAGCGCAGCGCTCGTTCCTCCTAACGCCGCTCGCTAGAGCGTTATTCCTTGACACATAAAAAAAATAAGGGTAGTTTTACTCATATTTAGGAGGTTTCTTTCACCTGTAAAGGAGGGTGCAATGTTTCGGCGATTCTTTAAGCAGGTATCCCATAAAGCTCCATTGGCTCATAAAGAGGGTGGAGTTTTTTTATTTTGTCTGCCGCATGAAGCTGGTCCTTAGGCTTGACGTAGGACGTTGGAGTAGGATTTTGAGGGCTTGGAACAATTGTCAAGAATCGAGATTTGACCCCAGATTTGAGGGTGAAACCCCATCTTCCGCCGGATATCCTTGGGATCTACGTGTATTTGCCAGTAATATGATATAATGATAGAAAAAGATTTCAGATAATATTCTTAGAATGGGAGTTCTTATGAAAACCATAGATAATTTATCCCTGAGAGATAATGAAAAGAAGGCCATCGAAGAAGCAACCAGAATGCTTAAAGAAAAATTCCCCGTAAAAGAAGTAATTCTTTTCGGTTCAAAGGCCCGGGGGGATTATGATGAGGATTCGGATATCGATCTATTGCTTCTGACAACACGCCAGATTCACTGGAAAGAAAGGAAGGCTATTGTTCATGCGCTTTTCGATATCGGTATGGAGCATGATGTCATATTCAGCATCCTGGATGCCACAGTGTCCAGTTTTGAGAACGGAATTTTCACCGCTTTTCCAATATATGATGAAATTACAAGGGATGGAGTAATGGCTAAATGACAAATGATCGTCCCAATAATGATCTTCACGGAGAAACACTTGTACGATACTGGCTGGAAAAGGCCCAAGAAGCTCTTGAATCCGCCAAAAGTGAACATGAGGCGGGCAGATTGTCGTTTGCGGTTAATAGGATTTATTATGCCTGTTTTTATGCTGTGAGTGCTGTTTTGCGAGAGAGAGGCAAGAAATTCAAGAAGCATAAAGGGGTTCGCAGCGCATTACATCGAGACATGGTCAAAAATGGGGTGATAGAGGAGCGCTGGGGTCGCTTCTATGATGATGTCTTTGAAAGCCGTCAGCGTGGAGACTATCAACCAATAGTAAGCTTTGAACCTGAACAGGTTGAAGAGTACATCCGTCAGGCCGATGGTTTTTTAAAAGAGATGGAAAAATTGCTTATAAGAAAACCTTCTCCCCATTGATCTTCTTCACCGAATTGTAGAAGGCGACCGCGATCTCGAGGGGTTTACCCGTGATTCTTACCATCCTGCCAAGAACGACAAGGCGAAAGACCTGTCCAATCTCTATCACCTGTGAGCTAGTTTGCCTTTGCCTCAAGCTTGCCCTGTGAAATTCGGAGACTATTTCACCGGGGCGCAGCG
>JAZGAR010000279.1:0-15796 GCA_036475875.1 Thermoplasmata archaeon | reverse complement strand
TATTTCATTTGGTTAAGGTGGTGGACCTCATCGCTCAAATAGCAAACCATGCCGAGAATGCAGGGGATAGAATCAGAGCGATGATTGCCAAGTAGTGAATGATTTTGAAGAAGATATCATATATTGTTAATATTAGATTTCGCCCACTTTTTCCATAATACCCAGAGATTAATCCAATAACCTTATATAATAAAAATCACTTTAGGGGGTTTTGCCTTCCCAATTATTCTGAAATCTGGAGGATAAAGTTTGGCAGATGAGAAAGAAGATAAGTCACAAGTTGCAGACAAGAACAAGGAGTCCAAGAAAGATGAGGACAAAAAGGACGACTTCAAGTACATAGTCAGAATAGCGAGCACAGATTTGGATGGCGATAAAAAAGTGGTCAACGCTCTGACAGCGATAAAAGGCGTTGGGGATCGTGTGGCAGAGATTTTGGTCAACAAGACCCAAATTCCCAGAAATGAAAAGATAGGAAATCTATCTGATGAGGAAGAGGATAGACTGGAAAAGTACATCTTAGAGCTCACGGATCACACACCAGGATGGTTGCTCAACAAGCAAAGGGACGTTTGGACAGGCGAAGATTTGCATTTATTTGGCTCGGAAATGGAAATGCGCAGGCAGGAGGACATCAATATATTAAGGAAAATAAGATGCTATAGAGGGATAAGACACGAGAAAGGTCAGAAGGTAAGGGGGCAGAGGACAAAGGCTCACGGTAGGACTGGTTTGACGGTGGGTGTGGTGAAAAAAGCCCAAAGGCCCAAGTAAATCATTACAAATATATGTAGCTGAGATAGATCGAGTTTAATAGGAAATGTGAATAAATGGGCGATCCAAAATTCAGCAGGAGAAAATACGATACACCTTCGCATCCTTGGCAGGGGAGTAGAATTAAAGAGGAGAATGAACTCCTAAAAAAGTATGGGCTAAAAAACAAACGTGAGCTTTGGAAGGCACAATCTTTACTTCGTAACTACAGAAGACAGGGAAGGAACCTTCTTGCTAGACGTCGTTACGGGGATGTACAGGCAGAGAAGGAGATGAAAGAGCTATTGGAGAAGCTCGCCAACCTTGGAGTGCTACAGGTTAATGCAACAGTTGATGATGTTTTGGCTTTGGATCTCGAGAGGATATTGGAGCGAAGGCTGCAAACGTTAGTTTATTTGAAAGGACTGGCATACACGCCAAAGCAGGCGAGACAGCTCATCGTCCACGGCCATACAATTGTTATGGATCGAAAAGTCACTGTGCCCGGATATTTGGTCAAGAAAAATGAAGAGGTAAGCATAGCCTACAACCCATACTCTCCTTTAGCGAGTGAAATGCACCCGGCAAGACCCACGCCTGAGCATATAGAAAGAGTGATAAGAGAGTTTTCTAAGCCAAAAGAAGAGGGGAAGGATAAGAAGTTTAGTGAAGAAAAGAGGGAAGAAGTTAAGAAGAAGGATGTTAAAGAGGATGTAAAAGATAAAAAAGAAAAGACCACTGCCGAGGAAGCAAGTAAGGAAAAAGAGGCCAAAATAAAAAGCCCAGATGCCAAGAGGAAAGGGAAGGAATCGAGCAAGAAAAAAGAAAGCAAAGATTCTGAAGTGGGAGGTGGAACCTGATGCCCAAGTGGGGGATAGCCCATATCTACGCCTCATTCAACAATATAATCATCATAATAACCGATTTAACGGGGGCTGAGACCATTGCACGATGCTCGGGCGGTATGGTGGTGAAGGCCGCGAAAGATGAATCATCTCCTTACGCCGCCATGAGAGCTGCCGAGAGAGTTGCAGACGCCGCAAGGGAGAAGGGTATAGACAGCATACACATAAAAATCAGGGCACCAGGAGGCAACAAATCAACCTCTCCTGGTCCAGGCGCACAGGCTGCGATAAGGGCTCTAGCCAGGGCCGGAATCCGGATAGGTCGTATTGAGGATGTTACGCCAATACCACATGATGGCACCAAAAAGAAAGGAGGAAGGAGGGGCAGAAGAGTCTGATCTTATCCATTGTTATGGATTTGAGATAAAAGGTTTAATGATTCGTGAGATCAAGGGTGAGATAACATGGAATTGGAGACTTTGGAATTGACGGACACAAAGGCTAGGTTCATCATTTCAGGCATATCACCCCCCACCATCAACGCTCTGAGAAGAACCTTGATAGGCGATATTCCCAAGATGGCTATTGAGAATGTGGAATTTCACCTTGGCCCTATCAGGGACGAGCAAGGAAAGGAATATGAAAGTATTACACCTCTGTTCGATGAAATCATCGCCCATCGCCTTGGAATGATCCCTATTCCCACGGACTTAGACCTGTTCGTTTTCAAAACGAACTGTGTATGCGGAGGAGAGGGATGCCCGAACTGCACGATCATGTATTCCCTCAATAAAAAAGGTCCTTCAGAGGAGGAAGAAAAGGAAAGCGTTACCGTTCATTCTGATGAACTGCAGCTTGTAGTCCAAAAGGTGGAAGGCTTAAGCGAGAAAAAATATGGAGAGAAGTTCCAAATCAAGAATAAAGTACCAATAGTGAAGCTGAATAAGAGCCAAGCCATACTCCTCTATGCTACAGCCGAATTGGGCACAGGAAGTAAGCATGCAAAATGGCAGACCGCGCAGGCTATAGGCTACCAATACTACCCTGTCATAAACATCGACGAAGACAAGTGTGATGTTGGTGGTTCATGCATTGCAAACTGCCCGAGAAATGTATTGGTATTAAAAAATACGAAGATCGTTGTTGATGATTTGGAGAATTGTTCATTATGCAAAAGTTGCGAGGAGGGTTGTTCTCTGGGTGCGATCAAAGTTACTGGTGATGATAACAAGTTCATTTTCCAATTCGAGACCGATGGCGCTTTAACTGCAAAGGAAGTTCTAATCCGTGCCTTGGAGATTTTGGAGGATGAGTTCCGGGAGCTGGGTGATTTGGTTGGCAAACTTAAATAACTACAATAGCTCCTATATTTCTTGCAGAGCGCTACAACCTTTTAAACCCTTGTTTATTGTTTAACTTTTGTCATCGTAAAGTCTATATCCCTTCCTATGTAGTACGTATACTGCCACGATGAAGAAGAACGCTGATCTGAAGGATGATGAGTGATGGGCGATCTGAGTGGCAATTTTATCATCTAAATTTTTGACCAGATCAGCATTGAAAAATGATTCTACCGAAATTCATTAATACAATCTTATCAGTATACTCGTTGATAAAAATGGCAGAGCAAGAGGGCGTTGGGTTTCTTTCCTTAGATAAAAGAGAGGACCAACTGGTTTTAGCTGTTTTTGTCCTCGTGCTTCTTTCCTTCTATTTTGGATTGCAACCTGGTTTGCTCTTTGCGGTGATCTGGGCAGGTACCGGCACAGGAGCCCTTGTATGCATCTATTTTGCCCTCCCGAATATGTGGTCCTACAGTGTGCTCTTATATGCCATTTACGGCATCTCCGCCTTCGGTGTAGTACTCATTCGATTTTGGACAGATGCATTGGATTTTTTTGGGATATCTATCCCCGTTTTGGTAGGGATTTTTTTTATTGTTGCTGCGTTTTATATAGCCTTCTATATCGTAAACCAGATCAAGAAGACGAGGGATGCGTCAGCCAAGAAAGAAACTTATCTCCTCCTTGGATTTTGGAGCGTTAGCGTGATATTATTTTTTGTGTTTTCAGTTATATCTATTTTTAGTTGGTCTCTCTGGGTCGATTCTGGAGAACTTCAATTCTACTTAATCCTTGAGCCTTTGTTGGCTATTTTACTGGTCTATATCCTTTGGCTTCCGGACAGAAACATCGATTGGAGTGTTGAACATCTACCTAAATCACCTGCAACAAGGTTCATTTCAGATAAGTCCAAGGTTTTAAAGAAAAGGATGATGAAGGCAAGAAACGTTTGTCCAGAATGCGGTTCTAAGTTGAAGCTCGAGAAGAAGGCATGCCCCTCCTGCGATAACACCCAGACCTTCGGTTGGTGTGTGACTTCAGAAGCTTATGTGTTGCCTTGTTCGAGCTGCGGGGAGATGGCATTATATGGGAAGGAAAAATGCGATAAATGCGACAAAGTTCTCTCCGATAGTATCGTATGTAATTCCTGCAAAAAAGCCTTCGGAGTTAAGGAATGGGTTGTAAAGAATGCCTAAATTTTTTTGATCCTCCCAAGCACAGGTTCGTATATAAGGCCCTTGTCCAATAGGGAATTTGTCGTCTCCTCGATTTGCATCCTGCTCAAGCCCTTTTTCTCTGCTTCTTTCATGATTTCCTCCCATGAGGCGCCTTTCACATCCTTGTCCAATGCTTCTATTATTCCCAGGAATTTCTCTTCGTTCTCCACATTATCCTCGGAACTCTCCCCATCTTCCGGCTCCTTTGTTTCAATGGTTCTTTCCCCCTCAACGGCTTGATATTCGGGTAAAAGGTGTTTTAGGGCGTCTTTGAGCATGCCATTGAACCTTGAGATATCTATGTGATCGTAATGCTCCTTCGCTGACAGTATGCCCTCCGCGAGATTTTTATCAGCCCCAAGAGAGATTATGTTTTCGAGGGTGGGATTCTCCATCTGAATCGCTTCACTCATAATCTCTAGCCTTTTCTTGAGGTTTCTGCAAGCATCCAATACCCAGTAATCTCGCAGCTCTGAGTTGACCTCCTTGATGGTCTCAGGCCTTATAGAAACGTATATCACACCTTCCTCCGGAGAGTAGATTCGACTTTTCCCTATAACGGCCACAAACTTGGGAGGTTTGATTTTCGATAGTATCTGCGCAGCCTCTGGTTGGTACTGGCCTGCTGAGAGGTAGAACACACCTGTGGGATCGGAGAGCCTGGCTCTCCACATTGGCTCTGCATCAGTTCCAATATTCTCAACATCCGTCACAACACCCACGACGAAGAGACGATTGACTTTCGCACCCAGAGGTGTTACAACGTAACTTGGGGCTCTCTCTTGGGCACCTGTTTCCAAGTGTATAGATGAGTTGTACTCGCTTGCGAAAATCCGCCATGCCACCTCTCTTGCGATCATTTTCATCCCTCCAGCTCCTCGAGCATTGCTCTCACCTCTATTTGCACATCCAGACTCATCAATTTCGCGTCTTTGGAAATCAACATTATTCCAAAATCATCCATTGTGGCATCACCGGAGATTCTAATGGGCTTTGCTATTAGCAGGTTTTTAAGCTCGTCCGCAATCACACTCTGATCCATGGCCTGCTTTGCTATTCTTCTGCATTCTTCAACATCTTTTCCAAGCAGTTTTTCCGTAATATCTCTGCCTATAACCGCGGTTAAGGCCCCTGTTCCATCATCCAGTACCGCCTTGATTCTCAGATCAGGTCTGCCTTCCACCTCGCCGTGAATTCTGCAAACCCCTTTTTGGAGGACACGCTTGCATTCCGGGCACCTGAAGATCAGACCACTTCCGCTCTTGATGTCTATGATAACTCCATCAACAGCCGCGTCAATTGCTCCGCCTCCGTCCATGAGCTCGCCTATCCGGTAAACTCGTTTCTCTGCCAGCTGCTCCAATGGAGGCATTTCTTCATTACCTAGAATCTCAACTTCGGCTCTTTCGTCAAAGCCGAACTGAGGAATTCCGCGCCATGTCTTAACGTAACCTCCTTTTATCCTGATTACATCCCCCTCCGAGAGACTGAAGTCGTGCCATGCAGAGAACTGTACCTTGCCGGTCTTGTCCGCCATCACTCCTGAAAAGACGTTCTTCTCCTCCCCACTCACATTAACGGTTCGCATTTCTACAAAGAGTACTCTGGCTGTGAGAGATACATTGCTTGTTCCCCCCTTAAGGTCCTTAACCTCGTATTTCTTTGGATCCGAAAGAGGTGTGGCTGCAAACTTGGGCAGCGCTTCCATTGACTCCGGTTTAATCTTCGTTCTCTCGCCGAAATTTAATTGAGGCTGTCCCCTCCATTCTTTTGTATAGGCGTTATGCACTCTGATCACATCTCCCTTCTGGAACTGCCAGTTACTAACCTCCCAAGCCGTGAAAGGCGCACTAGCTGTTTGATCTCCCACTATACCGTATACTATAGGTTTTTTCTGTCCACCAACATCCACTTCTTTATGATTTACAGCGATAAGCCTGCACAATAAATCCACACTGGGCTCATTTGGCTGGAGCTGGTCTATGGTCTTTAAAACGCCGAGCCCGAGTTCTGATGGTGTGCCGCCATACTTCTTGACGAGCATCTGCTTCGCGGTGGTAAGAGGTATCCGGTATTCCGCCAAGTACTGCCTCAACTCCCTATCTATCTCTTCTCTATCTATTCCATCTCCCAGCACCCTTGTGATATCATCTACATGGGGTGCGATATCTTCATTTTCTGTCATTTTAGATTCCTCCATATTTTTTATAGGAATTGTCCTACAACCCAAATGTTGTATCGGCTTATATAATTGAGGGAGGGAGGTGAGTGAAAGGATTGCTATCGCCATTAAAATTATACCAGAAATATTCTTATACCTAAAGTTTATATCCAAATTTGCAACCCAAAACGCGGCAAAGGAATATTTTAGCTTGGAAAGTGTTTCAATGGAGAAAAGTGAATATAGACGATTATATGACGAACTGAACGACCTTAAAGACATAGATCGCCTGGCAAAAAAAACGGGTTTGGATAAGGAATTGATACTGGTTCTCTACACCCAAAAGACCGTAAGATCGGCAACAAAGCGTTTCTACAAGGTAAAGCACCGTGCAAAGAGCCTTCTCAAAAAATGGAACGAGGGCAGAACATTCTTGAGTCTTTCTGATGAACTGAAATTCCCCCCCATTCTTACCGCATATCTCCTCCTCTTGGAGAACAACATCACAAGAAAAAGATTCTGGGAATTGGTCAAAAATCCCAAGGGGATCAAGGACAACCGCCTGAGAAAAGAGATTTTTGAGATTGTGAAGAACGACATCGTCTATTCCCCAGAGGGAAATGAGATGCAGTATGCAAGGGGCAAGAGAGGCGAGAAAAAACTTTGCGAGTGGCTGGACAAACAGAACATAAAATACCAAACTGAAGACCAGATAAAAGGTCAACATTCAAAAACGCCAGATGCGCTTCTCAGCAAGTCTATTCAAACCAACGGCATGAGCATCAGATGGATCGAATCAAAGGCGAGTTTTGGAGACGAAGTAGAAATTCGAAGGAACACGAAAAGGCAGCTTCGGGCCTACACCGAACTTTTTGGCCAGGGTATGGTCGTCTACTGGTTTGGATTCATCGAGAGTGTGCACCCACCCAAGAATGTGCTCATCGTAGATGGCAGCTTTTTCGAGAAGGACTTGGAAGTAAGCTGAATATAACTCCTCGGATCCAATTTTTTACAAACCAATCGGCTGAAAAAATTTAGCCAAAAAGCCATGCCGAAAACCAACAAAAAATCATTATTTTATCGGCTTCCAGCCATTGTAGTGTTCTTCAACACTTTCCTTAGCAAAGTGTTTCAAGGCCTCAAAAGCTGTTATAAGGGCATAACCTCTGTCCTTACAGACAATGAACATACATTTTTCACCTCCTACCGTTTTTCTACTTTGTAGGTAAACATTGCTATGGAAAGAGGTCTTTATAACATTGAGGCCCGGAGGGAAGCGAAAGTAAAAGGTTCAAGATGATACTGGCATCTTAAAAAGTTGTGAAAGTACGAAACGCGCAAAGATATATTTCCAATTCATTAAATGGTTGTACAATTCAAAAGTTGTTCTAAAACCGTTAAGTAGTTGATAAAACATTAACTTCTAAACATTGCACTTCGTAGTATCCTACCGACCTCTTGCCATACGAAGTGATTGAGATGCGAAGATGCGGGGTGGGCAAAACTCGCACCTACTTGGGAATCAAAAAGGGTTTTCAAGTAGGTCTTTTTATTTTAAATGAATAAAGTCCTAGGGCATTTCAGATCTTCCTCAACCGCTTTTTGGCCATATCCCATGCATATTCATAGAGATGGAGGCCTTTGCTTGAAGCGATGATCTCTCCATCCGCAACCCCTATCTCCTTGGCCATCCATTCCTTGACCATCTGCAAAGCTGCCAAGTTGGAAGGAAAGCCAGCCCATAGATCCCATGACCTGAAATAAAGCATGAAATGAAGCTTGCCATATCTCACGCGAGTATCCACCCCTCTTAGGCATTGGGGGTCGTTCAATAGGAGAGAATCGGCATTGCCAACGGCCATATAGGCCTGGTTTGTTCCAAAACCATCCTTTTGGTATATTTCTATTACTTTTGGTATCTGCCTTTCCAGGTCTTCGCCGTAAGTGTAGTCCTCTTCGGGACTTTTTACCGAGGTTATGATCTTCTCCAAATACTTCTCCACGTATTCCATAGAGGATGGAGGAGGAACACCCAGCCCCTCAGGAATGTCGGGCACCAGAGACCTAACAAACGGATGCGTTATTTGAACGGTTATGTAATCGAATTCGAGCCTTTTCTGGCCTTCGTAGCTTCCTCTGTCGATTTTGTATTCGTGGCCGCTCTCGAATATTTTGACGAGGCATTGATACCAAGCATCAGGAAGGCTGAAGGCTTTGATATGCTCGAACTTGAGTTCTCTTTCTTCTCCCTCTTTTCCGGTCATGAATTTTATGTATAGGTATGTATTGATTTGTAATTTGTGGTTTTAAACAAAATACCTTTCCACTCCAAAAATCAACAGCAATTGACTTAAAGAACTTTATGCATTACGGTAAATACACACATGAAGCGAGGGTAGCCATCTAGGTGCCGTCTAAAGACAGCACCGACTCTCAGAAACCTGATACGGCTCTAAGATATAGCCGGTTTCCGAGGGAGCAAGCATGGCTACCCTCTTAGCTCTCAAACGCCACAATGCGAGGGTAGCCAAGCCTGGTCAACGGCGCAAGGTTGAGGGCCTTGTCCATAGAGGTTCTTGGGTTCAAATCCCAACCCTCGCATTTTAATGTTTTATAATTTGAGAGAGGCTATAATTAATTTAAAAGCAGTTGGGATATGAATAGGAGAAAAACAATCTACTACGCTACCTCCGACTCCATCTCATCCTCTTCCATTTCTTCCTCGTCAAAATGCTCCATCGTGCCCAGGTCATAGACCAAAGAGCGGGCCGCGTTTTCATAGAATTTTGCCAGGTCTAAAAGTTCCTTAGGCTGAATTAACTCGCCGTTTGTTAGTTTGGTGATCTCCCTAAGAGTGTCCACAGCTATCCTCCCACGTTCGCTCTTATCATCACCTATGTAAACCGCATTTATCACGACTCTATTGTCCCGTGAAAACACCCTCTTGACCAGCTCTATGACCTTGTTTGACACTGCTTGCACATCCTCCAATTTTGCAAAGCTGCCTTTGTCTCCGTTGAACTCCCCGTCGGATAGTATCACTATCATAGTGGGAAGAGGCTTTCCTTCATTCAACATCAATCTAAACAACTTCCAGACCTCGACAAAGGCGTTGAATCCATGCGTGACCTTCTTCGTGTTCTCGCCTATGCATTCAAAGAGTGTTCTTACCAACATCTCCTTGTAATGCTCGGTGTTTTTTATTCCACCCTTTCCCACCTGCAGCCAAAGCCTGTTCTCATCTTGGAACCTGTAATTCGCAACCCTGGCCTTGTTGGAATAGCTTATCAATCCAACCTTTTCGCTTAACTCTCTCTCGGCCTTTTCTGAGAAATAGAGTAACACGGCACCCAATGCAGCGTACAACCTGGGCACCTGCTTGTGGTTTTCTATGGCTTCTATCACTTCTTTCAACATCCCATATTTTGGGTTTTCTGTGAGTTCGCTCAATATAGGGTCGTCAGAAAGGCGCAGTGTCCCAGGCGAATTGGGAATTATCTGTCTGTACATCGAGCCAGAAGTATCGACCATTAGTATGCCATTGAATGGAGAAGTCAAAGCCACTTTGACCTTTGTACCCGGCACGTAAACCGCATAAGGAAAAGGATCGACTTTCAATATTTTAAGGTTCAAATTTCTATCCTTCCAATATATCTTTGATCCCTGATTGAACACAGGTTTTTTCTTTCTGAAAAATTTATGTATAAGCTCGCCTTGATTCCTGTTTATCACCGTCACAACCTCAATCTGCACTTCGCGCTCCGCGGACTCCATCTCCACCCTAACAAGCAGTTCTTTTGCTTCTACAGCCTCTTCTTTTGAGATTTCCAATTGGTCGTTGTTTGCCGCCCCCTCCAACTGAGCCATCTCCCTGTTGATCAATGCTGTTTCCGCCTTTATTCTCCCATCAGGCCTCACCCTAAAGTACCTAGAACTACCCCTATCTCTGTTGAAAATCTCGCAGATATCGTTCTTCTGGATGTTGTTACTCTCTGCTACCTTTGTGTTGATCTTTATGACCCAGGAATCGATATCGTCCTTTAATGAAGCTTTAAGAATCAGGGCCATTCATATCAAGGGTAATAACGTGCAATTTGATTTATAATACTTTCGAGACCAATACAAAAAATTGAAACTAGGTTTAATTTTCCCCGAGGCTCATCTCTATATTCCGGGTTAAACTCATCTTGTTCGGTAATATCGAAGATGCTGATAGATCGTAGGGATTTGGAGCGACCATATTCAGCGGTTTTTTAGGATTGAATAGGGATTTGAACAACCAGCTTCGTGTACTTCCATCCTTCAAAAAGCTGAAAACAGCCCCGCCTATCCTCACTTTTGGAAAAACCTCTATGATTGGGTCCATGCCCAAAGCTTTTGAGTCCTTCTTTAGCGCCTCAAGCTGATTTGGGTGGTATTTCACGCTTGTAGAGGCCTTTTCTCTACCTACCTGGCTGTTCGGTTTGGCTATTGTAGGAATCAATCTCAATGCGCTTACGCCAAGAATATTTTGGATATCGGAGGCATTACCAACGAATTTCTTGCTGAGAAGGTGCTTTATCAGAGGCGTTGCACCATGCGATGGTGGGTAAGGTGTGTCGGAACCGAACAAGAGTTTACTTGACCAGTAGCTCGAATTATTGTAACCATGCATATGGAAATAACTCGCCTCCACAATTTCCCTATCCAAATTTGATAGGTGTTTTGCCTCGAATATACCATCGTATTTGATGAGAGATTTTGAGTTTGAAAAGAACTCTTCGTAGCTCTCTGGCCTCAACGTCGAAAGTTCGCCGAAAATGTTTGGATGAGAAAGTATTCTGTACAAATCTTTGTTTCCAACACCTTGCCAAGGAGCATGGCCGAGGATCACCTTCAACCTGGGTATCAATTCGGTGTCACCTGCATTGATGAGATCTTTGATGGTGTTATCCACTACTTCCTCGATCCTGTTCGCCATTCCTTCCTGTGTATGAAATATGACAGGAATGTTGTAATGTGCAGCCCTTTTGAGGATTTCCTGTGTTCTCTCGTCATTTATCTTGAAATTCTCCTCTTTCGGATGAAGTTTTAGGCCTCTAAGCCCTAATTGCAACACATTATCAAATGCATCCAATGCATCACTGTGGTTTGGGTCGAGTCTTCCAAAGCCGATAAAACGAAAGTTATTGTGAGGATGGTTGTCGGCCAGGGATTTTTCTATCAGGGCCTCCCTCACCTTAGAATTTGCGATTCTATAATCTCTGGGCAGCCGTGAGGTTAGATTCGCGGAAAAGGTGATTATGAAGTCAAAGCCGAGGTATCTATCTAACCCTCTGCTCAGATCCCCTCCGGGGTGAAATACGGTGTACACATCTTTCTGGCAGTAATCGTAATAATCCGTCGGTCCATCCTTCAAATCCCAGGGGAAGTGAAATCGATAGTGTTTTTCGTTATTTTTGATATCGAGGGCCACATCTTTGACTATCTTAGAGTATCTCCTGACGAACTCGGAAGGCACAAGCCCTTCCAGCTCATTGATCTTCAGGTGCGTGTGTGCATCCATCAATATGAAATTGTGGATTACATCGTACCCGTCCTTCAAGAGCAGCATTATATCACCGATTTCCTCCTGCATCAGTTAATTGACTCGGCATAACAGGTTCGTTGACAATAGGATCATACCACATGTTAGTTGCTTTTTTGGAAGATTCTAGAACCCTGTTTACAACCCTGAACATATCCTGACCTTGGTTAACATAGACAAAAAGCCAATATTGAGCCGGTGAGATACCATTCCCATCCAATCCATAAATCGAATACCGGATAGGATCCAGGAAATGCGAATAAATCAGATTCCCTTCGTTGATTTCAGCTCTAACGAAGTTCAACATCTCCACCACCAGGTTTGAAAGTATGTTCTTTTCGATTCCTGAGCGCTTGAGTTTGCCCATATTGTTGGTTTTTCCAAATATTGAATCTATCGAAGGTCTGAACCAATTACCTCCTTCACAGGCCATCTTCTTAAGGGCTTGCAGATTACCATTGTTTTCCTTCAATATCTCAAGAGCGTTCTCCTCATCCCTTACCTGGAGTTTTTTAGCCTTCTTTGCAAACATCTGTATCAGCCCCGCTATACCGACTCTCCTGGCAGTGCTCGGCTGAGAATCGAAAAATCTAATCTCAGTGGTTCCATTTTCCTTTGAATAGGGATCTATATCAAGGAAATGGGTATCGTTACGAAAGGAATTGGATTGTCTTTTGAACTCCTGAACAAAATAGTTTCTATCCAGCCACCCCATTTCCAGGTAGGGCATAAACTCTCCATCCTGAAAATTGCATAGATGTTTCTTGTTGTAAAGGACACGGATACTCCTAACACACCGCGGAAAAGGCAGCTTTGGGTCGTTTGATCGATATCTTCCCCAAAGTCCGCCGGATGCAAAGGGAGAGCAGGCGGAGAGCAGTATCAGATATGCCGTAAAGAACCTCACAAGATGATAGAAGTTGGTGAAGAAAGCCCTTTCATCAAGGCCCATTGTTTTTTGCTCGATCAACTTTATATGATGATGTTCTCCGCACGTGGGAAATGAATCTGATTGTGTGATATCCTCCACCTTTTCGTAAGGATTGACACCAAACGCCATGATATGGTTCTTATTGCCCATGCTATTAAGGCGCGCATTGGCCAATGCAAGAACGATTGAAGACCACCATCCGAGCTCGTACAACGATTCACAAGGTGGTGTGGCAAGTTCCACCAAAGGCCATTCAACAACATTTCTGTCGACAGATATGAGCTCTGCTTTCACAGTCTTACCACGGGTTTTGTAATTGATATAAAGGGCATCATATGTGGAGCTTTTTGACGGGCCTATTTTAATGGAAGACACCTTTTCGGCGTAAAATTTTGGGATACTTTTTTCAAGGGCATAAATAAGCGTCTCAGATAAGATCGAGTTGTAAATCTCCCCGAATTCAGCATGCGAGAGTTTCTTACCAGCTCTGTCTACTAGGAAATACTCCACCTCAATGCCGTGGGTAAATTCTAATTCCTGGCAGTCGCCTTGAGTCGCGTAGTTATCTTTTGCTCCTACCTCATCAAACCAGTTGTTTCTAATAACCATCCAACAGTGAAGAGTTTGTTGGACAATTTAAATTTTTCCACCAAATAGTTTAAATCTGATAGCTCGGGTTGGCCCGATCCCCCAAATTCGCCAGGATAACCTCTTTTAGCTTCTTGAGGCCCTCCCCACCCAAAGCCGAGATTTTTAGTCGTGGAGAATCTAACCTCATCATGTCCATCTTATTCTCCACCTCGATCATCGGTATATCAGAGAACCTTGACCTGATATCAGATAATATGCGTAGCTGTGAATCCATTGTATAGCCGCAATACTCCGAAGGGTCTATGACGAACACTATAACATTTGCCAAATGTCTCAAAGCTAAAATCGCCTTCAGCTCCATCTCGTTCCTTTTCTCCATCTCCCTGTCCAACAGGCCCGGGGTGTCGATAACCTGGAAAGGTATCCCATCTGAGTCAAAATGTCCCACTGATATGCCTTTTGTGGTGAAAGGGTAGGAGGCGATTTTCGGTTTGCCAGAGGATATTTTCCTAACGAGAAGTGATTTGCCGACGTTTGGCGCGCCTGCAATGACTATTGTGGGCTTTTCGGCATCGATCGTGGGCGTGTGACGGAGGTTCTGTCTTGCCTCGGCTAAAAACGCAAGGTCATCTGAGATCTGTCTTAACACCGAGGAAAACCTACCATAGGCGGCGGCCCTTTGTTGTTTGATATATTCCATACTTTTAGAGCGGGAGATATTACCAACAGCTTCCTCTGCAATGTCCTTAACGGTTTTTCTGCACCAATCCATAGCGCCGAGAGATTTTCTCATGGCATCGATGCCGACTGTTACATCGAACAGCTCGTAGTAGAAGGTGGGTATCGCATCAAAACTCGGAAATGATTTGACATAGCGTTTGAGGGTGGAGGATATTGTGTTTGCGGCCATTCTCACCTTTGCCATGGCAATTTTTTTTTGTCTCCAGGATTTGTCCTTGACCACTACTTGAACCTTGTTCGCACGTTTGAAGGCCTTGTCTATTATCTCGTCAGGTGTGAGAATGGTTGGGATCTTATACATATAATATGTGTTATATTATGATGGGGGATAAGGGTTACGATTATAGATTGATTTGTAACAAAACTCCGAGACAGAGAAAGCGTTATAAATGTTATTGTCTATCCCCCAAATACCAATTTCGGAGGTTCAAAGATGGTTATCATAATCGATAAGGAAAAATGTGATGGAGACGGTGTCTGCGTCGAAGCATGTCCTGCTGAGGCCATCAAAATTGTTGATGGGAAAGCAGTGGTGGACCCAGAGGAATGCGTAGACTGCGAGGCATGCGTGGACGAGTGCCCAAATAGCGCTATCACAATGTCAGAAGAGTAATGTTTAAGTTAGGTAAAAAATTGGATGGAGCCTACATCTCCAAAAGATATAGCCAGTGGGTGTAAAGGAGACTTTAGATTCTTTATTGTAGAAAGGCAATTAAGAGATGGTGGCTAAAAAATCCGCAAAATTGGTGGTATATAGGTTCGGGGCTGTGGGCATGCAACCTACCTTTCTACATCCGTAAATTCGCTCTTTGGCGAGGCGATTGACTTTTTTAGAGCGGTTTCGCGGATGATTTCCTCTCTGGATTTGAGGGCGTTGCACATGCCGCTGAACACATTTATATGGTCCCTGAACCACTCGTCCCTGATTTCAATTTCTTTCCTTGTGTAGCGGAGTTCCTCATCCAATTCCTCAGCCAGTGAATAGAGCTTTGCGAACTGGTCTCGCTGTTTCTTCAACTCCCTATCCATTTCCTTCATCTTCGGCTCGAAATCTTCATTTTCTCTTTCCAAAGAAGAGAGCTTGACCTCTATATCTCTAATTTCAGAGTCCCTGTTCTCTGCAACCTGTCTCAAACTGATGATTATGCGTTCCTTCTCTTCGATTACATCCTCGAGAACCTTGATCTTCTCCTTTGCCTGCTCGAAGTCCTTTTCCTGGATTTCGTAGGCGTCCCATAGCTTGGTTAGGCGATCCTGCTCCTTTTCATACTCCCTTCTGTAATCTATACTCGACTCATTAGCCATGATATCTCCTCCAAATCAGGAAATGCGTTTTTTTGGCCTCTATTAACCTTAGATTCGGTAGTTTTTTGCTGTGGGATGCATATGTGTAATGGCATATTAAAAGTTTTTTCTCAAGTTCACCTGTTCCCTAGCTTTTCCAGATATCTTTGCTTTAAATCGAGATACACCTCCTCCTCCAATTCTCCTGCCATGTAATCCTCATCCAGTTTTGAAATGGCCTTTTTAACGCTCGAAGTAACATCCTCTTCCTCTCCTGAGATCTCCTCAGGGTTAACCTCATCTTTTTTCTGTGAATCGTTCAAAGAATAATAGCCCTTGTTATACAATAAAACAACCACTACAA
>JAZGAR010000278.1:0-2429 GCA_036475875.1 Thermoplasmata archaeon | reverse complement strand
GAGGATCGGCCTGTTATGAATCATAGCTGGGGACAGATCCGATTACTAATAGGATGATTCTGAAACCTCGAGGCGGTTGAAGCAGGGGTGGCAGGCGATTGTTTCATGGAAGAAACTTGTTCTGTGATAATCTGGCGGCAAGGCAACCACTGTTAAAACTGGCCTATTGTGGATATACAACAGCTACATCAGGCTGATTCAATATATGTCACCTCTTTGCCGAGGCTTATGTTAACCAACAATTTCTTCAAAGTAATTTCGTCAACGCGAATGGCGATAGATCAGGAATCGCGCTGGAATAACCTTATCCCCTGGTGTTATAGATTCTTCCTCTGGATATCGGCCATGATTTCGCAATAGGCCTGCCTTATTGAGCAATCCAGCGACTGTTCAGAAATAATTGTTTCAGTTACATAATGTTCAGGATTCGATTTTATTTAATAATTTCAAATGTATACGCCGATAAATAAAATTAGAGGAGGCGTTGTCCCGACAATTAGTTCGAACAATAACAAGGAGGTGAACCATGACGGGATGTTTGAAAACCTTTTCGAGAGTAAGCTTGCTTCTCCTTTTGGTGTTGGGCATCTCTAATATCGGCCCTACGGATTCCATCGCTGCCCAGATTCTCCGATATGGTATGAGTTCGGGAGGAGCCATGAGGCTTACCAGCACCAACTTCATGCTCTCTTCATCATTCGGTGAACCACTCACCGGAGTTGTGGATGGAGAAACGATAAAACTGTATAATGGATTCTGGAACCCCGAGGTGGTAGAGTGGGCAACGGAACCTGTTATCGAACTGCCCGATGAATTCGCACTGCACCAGAACTATCCCAATCCATTCAATGCCGGTACCACCATAGAATATGATCTGCCTGTACCATCCGATGTCAGGATCTATATTTACAACGTCCTGGGGCAACAGGTGAGGGTTCTGGTGGATGAGTGGCAGGACGCCGGCTACAAGGCGTCGCAATGGTTTGGCAAGAATGATAGGGGTTACAGGGTGAGCACGGGGGTCTACTTCTACCGAATAGTAGCCGCGGACTTTCAGAAAACCAAGAAAATGATGTTCTTGAAGTAAATACGCCCGGTATATAGAAAATGCTAAAATTACCGGTTACGTTACATTCTGCTCTTTGTCGTATCATAGCAGTTGGAAGATGTTTTGCATCTCAGTTAATTCTGTAGGATTCTTAGACGGCTGCAATAGCCTGAAAGGCACGGTTTTAAAAGATCCTTATGTTTGTTGTTAATTACAATCGAAATTGTCGCAATTGAAGAAGGCGGCAGCAGTTTTTTGGGTAACTGCCACCGCCCTGGGGACCTAGCGGCAGGGCTAGGTCAAGGCATTTCGAGCAAAAACATCTCACATATTACGATCTTGTCACCGCTTCCTTATCCAATTCTTTTCTTAGTGCGACTGCCGCGGATATATCTGTTTTCTTTCCGGCCATAGGAAAGTATATGAAAAACGACGTTCCCTTTCCAACAGCGCTTTCAACATCGATATGACCATTATGATCTTCAACGACAGCATGCACAATGCTCAGGCCCAATCCTGAACCCTTCCGTTCATCTACACTCTTCGCCGAGAAAAAGGGCTCGAATATTCTATCTATAATTTCCGGCGGAATGCCGGTACCGGTGTCCGAAACCGTAAGTTTAATATATTCTCCATTCATAATTTGATTACGCTTATCAATTAAACCATCTAAGTAATAATTTTCGGCCCTGATACTTAGATACCCTTTATCCTGCATTGCTTCTCTTGCGTTGTTTATCAGATTTAGAAATAGCCTATGGATCTGAGAGGCACCACCTTTTATCTTCATCAGATCAGCACTTATGTTAACGTCAATGATCAGTGTTTCCGGAGTCGGTTGTATCTGAGCGATAACCTCTTTGATGATTTCCCCCAGATTCAAGAATTCTATCTTAAAATGAGCTCTCCTACCAAGTGTCAAAAGCTGTTGATTAATCTCTGCCATTTGCAGTGCTGATTTCTGTATGATGTCAATGTACTTGAGAATAGAATGATTCTCAGGAAGCTCGCTTTTGATGAGCTCCGTGTACGCGGCAAGTGGGGAAAGAAGGTTATTGAAATCATGTGCCACCTGACCAGCTATCCGTCCCGCCATCTCCAATCGCTGGGCACGTGAATTAAACTTCTGCAGCTCCTTCAACTCCGATATATCCATTATAATGGCGAATATTTCTTTAAAATCGCCTTCATCATTTAACAAAGGGGAGCCGGAAAACAATATTGTCCTATCGTTTCCTTTTGCTGTTTTGATAATTAGTTCTTGTTGTAAACTTTCACCCTCTCTTAATTTCTCAACTTGCGATGAGATGTATTTTTTCTGGCCTCGCGGAATATGGTCCAAAAATCTTCTACCTATCAGTTCATTCTCTGGTCCTTCTTC
>JAZGAR010000277.1:0-22456 GCA_036475875.1 Thermoplasmata archaeon | reverse complement strand
ATAGAGCACGAAGAAAAATACGATTAATATCGGTATTGCAAGCAATTTATAGAAATAGGTCTCCCCGGATAGAGCATAGATTTGATAGATTACCACGACAATTCCGATCATATAGAGGCCAAAGAGCTTGAAATTGAAGGCCTTTTTTTCTCTATCAAAAAGAGGAGCCTGCTCGATGAACATGGAGACAAATAGTATCCCAACCGGCACGAATATCAGGTAGTATTCCCAGGTTTTCTTATCAAGGAACAACTGGAGAAGGAGGAAAATTCCGCCGGTAAAACCCATCAGCATCCAAACTTCGTTTTTCACTCGTCTGACTTTTAGATCTGTGTAAGATGCATAGCATAAAAAGGCCAAGCCAAAAACAACTCTCATAAGGTCAATCGCGGTGCTCATCTTCTGATAAATAAATGTGTAAGTATAAATAATTAAGCGAGATGAAGATAGAACCGCAGAAACCTTTATCTGGCCCACCTTTCAATATATTTCACTCGAAAACTATTTAGTTACAGTGACTATACCCCAATCGTAAGGGAGGATAAGGCTGGATGATCGAGATTAGGTTCCACGGTAGGGGAGGCCAAGGCGCCGTAACAGGAGCGAACATTCTGGCAATTGCGGCTTCAAAAGAAGGAAAGGACGTTCAGGCCTTCCCGTATTTTGGTGTCGAGAGAAGAGGGGCACCTGTTACGGCATTCACGAGAATAGACGATAGGCCCGTTAGAATTAAATCCCAGATCTACGAGCCTGACTATGTCGTTGTTCTGGATGCCTCGCTCATAAAGGCTGTAAATGTAACCCAGGGGCTGAAGAACGGCGGCCTCGTTATCATAAATACCGATAAAGAACCTGAGAGTATCAAGGGCATGGAAGGCAGGATCGCAACTGTCGACGCCACGACAATAGCAGTGAAACACCATCTTGGCTCGAAAGAGGCGCCAATTGTCAACACAGCAATTCTAGGTGCCTTTGCCAAGGCCACTGGTGTCGTTAAGATAGAATCCATTGTGCAGAGCATCCTTGAAAGCGCTCCTGCCAAAAAAAAGGAGAATGCAAAGGCTGCAAAAGAGGCCTATGAAAATGTTGTTCTGGGAGGAGAGTAGATGTTCAAAGGTTACAAAGACCTGCCTGAGGTGCCCATGTCATGGGACACTACCTTGGTGAACATGACAGGCGGCTGGAGAACCATAAAGCCCATAATTGATGCGGAAAAATGCACGATTTGCCTCATTTGCTGGAAATTCTGCCCTGATGCGGCGATAATAATCGATGAGGAACTGAAAGAAATACCAAAGATCGATTACGACCACTGCAAAGGCTGCGCAATCTGCGAAAACGAATGCCCAAAGAAGGCCATCGAGATGGTTGATGAAGTCCTGGAAGAGTGAGGTTCGGATAAGGGGTATGGTATTGGTTAAAAATGTCAAACAGGTAATTATGCATTATCCCCTGAAGAATGGGGGTATCTGATTGGTTAAAATGGTAATAACAGGCAATTACGCCTCATCTGTTGAAGAATGGGGGTTTAGACGGGGGAACGGTATTGTTTAGAAGGACTATTACAGGTAATCACGCCTCATCTGTTGAAGAATGGGGGTATCTGATTGGCTAAGAAGGTAATAACAGGCAATTACGCCTCTTCATACGGAGCCAAACTGGCCAAGGTGCAGGTGATCGCAGCCTATCCAATCACACCGCAGACCAGTGTGGTTGAGAAGATAGCGGAGTTCGTTGCAAATGGTGAAATGAACACACAATACATAAAGGTGGAAAGCGAACATTCCGCAATGGCTGCCTGCATAACCGCCTCTCAAACAGGGGCAAGAACCTTCACAGCCACATCCGCCCATGGCTTGACTTTGATGCACGAGCTTTTGATTTGGGCCTCGGGTGCAAGAACACCGGTTGTGATGACCAATGTCAACCGCGCCATGGCGCCTCCATGGAGCGTGTGGGCAGATCACTTGGATTCTGTGGCGCAAAGAGACACAGGCTGGATCCAGTATTACTGCGAAAGCAATCAGGAGGTTTTGGACACCATAATCCAGGCTTACAAGGTTGGAGAGAGCAGGGAGGTCATGCTGCCTTCTTTGCTCTCCTTGGATGCGTTCTACCTCTCTCATACCTATGAGACCGTAGACATACCTAGCCAGGAAGAAGTTGATAAATTCCTGCCACCGTTCGATCCCCCCTATAAATTCGATGTTGAGGATCCTCATCTTTTTGGCTCGCTGTCGTTTCCCCATCAGTTCTATATGGAATGGAGATATCAGATTGCCTTGGCAATGGAAAAAACCAGGGACAAGATTCTAGAGACCGACAAAGAATTTGAGAGAAACTTTGGCAGGAGCCATGGGGGCCTTCTAGACTTATACAGGTGCGATGGTGCGGAGGTTGTTCTCATAGCCGCAGGCACAATGGCCTCCACGATCAGAGAGGTTGTGGACCAACTGAGAAATGAAGGGGAGAAGGTGGGCCTGGCCAGGCTGCGGGTATTCAGGCCGTTTCCTGCGAGGGAGGTTAGAGAACTGGCAGAGAAGGTGGGTGTGATTGGTGTATTGGACCGGAGCTATTCTTTTGGTTACGGTGGAGCGTTTTTTGCCGAGACGGGAGGAGCCTTGTACAATTGCCCTGACAAACCCCTTCTCAAGAACTATGTGATTGGACTCGGCGGTAGGGATGTTACTCCAAAAACGGTGAGAGGGATCTACGAAAACGCCTTGAGTTTGCAGGAGAAGGGTCTTGATAAGGAGATAGAATGGGTCGAACTTAAGGAAGGAGGGGATTGAGTTGGCGAAGCTCACGATTCCAAGGGAAGAATACCTCATACCAGGTCATATGGGATGTCTGGGCTGCGGGGGGGCATTGGCCATGAGATATGTTCTAAAGGCCCTGGGGAAAAGGACGATCGTTAGCGTTCCTGCATGTTGCTGGGCCATAATGAGCGGTATCTTCCCCAATACCTGCCTTCGTGTTCCCATGGTGAACACGGCCTTTGAGACCACCGGCGCATCAGTCTCGGGAATCAGGGCTGCATTGGACGCCCTTGGCATAAAGGATGTGAATGTGCTTGGTTTTGCAGGGGACGGCGGCACTTTGGATATAGGAATCCAGGCCTTATCAGGGGCAGTGGAGAGAGGTCATGACATCATCTACGTTTGCTATGATAACGAGGCCTACATGAACACAGGCATTCAGCGCAGCTCTGGAACTCCTGAAGGAGCCTGGACCACTACCACCCCTGTTGGCAAGACCCAAGCCTGGAAGAAAGGCCCGAAGAAGAACATGGTGGAAATAATGGTGGCGCATAAGATTCCGTACACAGCCACGGCAGCGGTAGCCTATCCAGAGGACCTCATAAAAAAGGTTACAAAGGCCAAGAATATTTTCGGTCCAAAATACATCCACATATTCGCGCCCTGCCCAACTGGCTGGAGACTCCCACCAGGCAAGTCGGTAGAGATAGCAAGACTTGCTGTTCAAACATGCGCCTTCCCATTGTACGAGGTGGAAAACGGTGTTTACAACATCACAAAAAAGCCCAAAAAAAGGCCTCTGAAGGACTATCTATCGATGCAAGGGCGCTTCAGGCATTTGCCCGAGGATGTCATGGATAAGATGCAGAAAGATGTGGATGGGGAGTGGGAACTCCTGCTTAAAAAGGAGGAGTTTACGAAGGGATTGTAAGCCCACTCAACTCTTGTTCTAAAATCCTTCACATGATTTATCATCAATATATCTAAGGAGATGTGGAACACCCAGAACCATAAACTTTAAACCGTTATGCTTCATTATACATGTCGATGATCGATAGGTATGGGAGGTTGATAAACAACATGCGCATCTCGGTGACTCAGATGTGCAATCTTGATTGTTTTTACTGTCATCATGAAGGGGAAAACGATAGGGATGAGGTTACTGCAGTTAACGGTCACATGACGCCTAGAGAAATAGAGAAGATCACTGAGATAGCCAGTAAGGTAGGCATAGAAAAGCTGAAGATCACCGGGGGAGAGCCTTTACTTAGAAGGGACATAGTCGAGATAGTGGAAAGAACCTCCAAACACATGAAGGAGATCTCAATGACCACAAACGGTGTTCTTCTAGGTAGATATGCGAAGGAATTGAGAGAAGCGGGATTGAAAAGGGTGAATGTGAGTTTCGATGCGTTCGATCCGGATACTTTTGAAAAGATCACGAACAAAAACGCTTATTATGAGGTGAAGAAGGGGGTTGAGGCTGCCATTAAAGCTGGGCTTGCCCCTGTAAAACTCAACATGGTCGTCCTGAAAGGAATCAACGAGAACGACATTTTTCTTGGAATTGATTTTGCTTCTGATGCCGGTGCGATACTTCAGCTCATTGAGTTCGAGAGCAGCAGAGAAGAGGCTTACAATCTCACATTCAAGAGATATCATTACAACTTAAGCAGGGTGGAGGCAAGTCTCGGGAAAATGGCCTTTGAGATTAGGCAAAGGCAAATGCACCGCAGGAAAAAATATATTATCCCCTCTGAGAGCAATGGTAAGGCTGAGGTGGAGATCGTAAGGGGGATGCACAACTCAGTTTTCTGCAAAAACTGTACACGCCTTCGGGTCACCTCGTCTGGAGAACTTAAACCCTGTCTTTTGAAAAACGACAACCACATCGACATCATCAATCCCATAAGAGAGGGCAAAAGTGATGAGGAACTGGTTGAACTGTTCCAAAAGGCGATATATCTTAAGGAGCCTTACTGGAGGGTATAACCTGAAAATCAAAGTGAAGTTCTTTGCATCTTATAGAGAGATATTGGGCAAGGATGAGGTGGAGGTGGACGTAGGGGAGGATACGGATATAACAGGATTGTTAGAGGTATTAAAAAAGGTTCATCCTGAGATTAAAGCGCTATCTGAAACACTCATCGTCTCGGTGAATAAGGAATATGCAACTTACGATACGATTTTGAAGAACAAAGATGAGGTGGCGATTTTGCCCCCTGTGAGCGGGGGTTGAGGATGATTTGGAAAGGAAGGAGGCCAGAGTTTGATAGAGATCACAGAAGAAGATTTTGATGCTGACAAGATTATACAAGGCTTGAGAAAGGAGGGAGTTGGTGCTATAGTGACTTTTATCGGAACCGTGAGGGACTTTACAGAAATGGGAGGAGATGAGCGAACCGAACCTGTAGAAGTGAAGCAATTGATCTATGAGTGCTATAAAGATATGGCCCTAGAAAAGATGACGCTGATAAGGGATCATGCCCTGGTCAACTATGATATCCGTGATATGACAATAATACACAGAACAGGGGCATTGAAGCCCCATGAGCAGATAGTGATGATCGCTGTGGGTGCTGCACATAGAAAGGATGCGTTCAAAGCCTGCGAATACGCCATCGAAGAGCTCAAAAAGAGCGTTCCTATCTGGAAGAAAGAGGTGACCTCTGAGAAAGATTACTGGATAGGTGAAGAGGGGGATATAAGGGATCTAAGCCCAAAAAATGCCCTGGAGGAGTAAAATGACGAGAATGGTGGACATTAGCGGCAAAGAAGCCTCTCTGAGAATCGCCAAGGCGAGAGGCGAGATAAAACTGAGGATAGACACGATAAAGTCGATAAAAGAAGGAAATATAAAAAAAGGGGATGTGATCAGCACTGCGCAGACTTCGGCGATTCTGGCTGTCAAAAACACGCCAAATCTCATTCCGTTATGTCATCCTATCCCAATCAACTCGGTTGATGTTTCCTTTGAAATAGATGAGGAGATCATTTCATGTGAATGCGAGGTCAAGGCACGATACAGCACGGGAGTTGAAATGGAAAGTTTGGTTGGGGTTAGCGTGGCTCTTCTCACGATATGGGACATGGTAAAATACCTGGAAAAGGACGAGAGGGGGCAATATCCTACCACACAAATAGCCAACATAGAGGTAATATCAAAGCAGAAGGGGTGATGATTTGGGTATAGAAGAGCACAAAAAACATGCACACACCACTGTGAACTGCGCTGTGATCACGGTAAGCACGTCAAGAACCATAGATAGCGATGAGTCTGGAAAATCGATAACGAATCTTTTGAAAAACGAGGGGCATCATATGGTTCACCATACCCTCGTGAAGGATGACATTTCAGAGATCAGAGCTGCACTCGAAGATTTCCTGAAAAACCAAAACATACAAGCCATAATCCTGAACGGCGGAACAGGAATCAGTAAAAAGGATGTGACAATCGAAGCAATCAAGCCTTTTTTGGAGAAGGAATTGACTGGGTTTGGCGAGCTGTTCAGATACTTGAGTTACAAGGAAATAGGAAGTCCCGCCATTCTAAGCAGGGCGATGGCTTGTGTTGGTAAAGGAAAGCTCATATTCTGCCTCCCTGGCTCGACTAACGCTTGTAAATTGGCCATGGAAAAACTCATTTTACCTGAATTGGGTCATATGGTTTATGAATTTGAGAGATGAGTGAAAACATCCTCACATGATTTCCTTCAAAAATTCTGTAATGCCACCCTTCAAATCCTCTCTCTGCAACGCCAATTCTACAGTTGCCTTGATCCAATCCTCTTTTGAGCCGATATCGTACCTTCTTCCCGTGAATTCGTAGGCATAGACCTTTTCTGAGCCCAAAAGAATTTTAATCGCATCTGTAAGCTGAATCTCTCCACCGATGCCTGGACCAGTTTTCTCCAGACATTCGAATATTCGTGGAGTTAAAACATACCTCCCTATTGTCGCGATATTGGATGGTGCTTCCTCTCTCGAAGGCTTCTCAATGATGTCCTCTATCTCGTAGAGATTGATCTCCACCTGCTTTCCCTTGATCACTCCATACCTATGCACCTTATCCTCTGGAACGCGCTCGACAGCTATGATAGAGGATTTCATTCTCTCAAAAACATCCAATAGCTGCTTAATACAAGGGTTATCGCCAATTATGAGATCATCGCCCAACATCACAGCAAAAGGCTCATCGTTGATATGTTCCTTTGCGCAAAGAACCGCATGCCCCAAACCCAGTTGCTCTTTCTGCCTGATATAAAATATATTGGCCATATCTGATATTCGTCTTATTTCCTTCAATTCTTCCGATTTCCCGCTCTTTTCAAGGATGTACTCCAACTCCATGGACCTATCGAAATGGTCCTCAATCGCTCTTTTTCCTCTACCTGTTATTATCAAAATGTCCCTGATACCAGAAACTACGGCCTCTTCCACCACATATTGGATGGCGGGTTTATCCACAACAGGCAACATTTCTTTGGGCTGGGCCTTTGTCGCAGGCAAGAGTCTTGTGCCCAAACCGGCCGCAGGAATAACCACTTTCATGCTACAAGGAAATCCCTAGTTTGGTAATAAAGGTTATGGAAAAATTTCAAGGGGTTTTTATGATCACTATCCCCGTGTTGCCTATTGTGAACTGGAAAACACCTGTTCTCTCGGGATGGTTCCTGAGTTTCTTTATCATGATAAATCGCTTGAATTCCGCCTTTTCAACCAATGTGTCCAGCTCTATGATGCAATCCACCACACCTTCCATGCCACTGTAGGTACTTTTCTCGTATACATCTTTTTGAAGTGTGAAAAATGCCACGCTCTCGCTATGCTGCACATGAGCTTTGATCATTCTCAGCGCAGAAATAACATCTTGATGTGGATAGTACTCCAGGAAGAAGTCTAATGAATCGATTACCAGCCTGAAAGGAGGTTCTAACCTCGATACCTCATAGGTCAAACTGCTGAGGAAGTTCTCCTCCCTCTCGGTCTCTCCACCGTGTATGAGCGTGTCGATATCTTCCTTTGTAAGTCCTTCGTACCTGTATTTGCTTACCTCCAGCTTTTTTGCCAGCACGCTCTCGTAGTACCGTGTGCCAATATTGATTATAGTCATATCCTCTTTCCATCCAAATCGTTTCATAGTGGACAGAATATCCTCATTCCTCTCCGTTGTGGAGACATAGATTATATTTTCCTTTTCCATTCCAGCGGTGGCGAATTGTTTTGCAAAGAGTTCCATACCCGCACCAGGGGACCCGCTCACCAGGGTGGTGAATCCCACTGGTAGGCCACCACCTAAAGAGTCGTCCAGAACCTTTATACCAGTGCTATTGATTGCCATACAAACTCGCCTATTTGTCCTCAGCTAAATTCACCAATTCGTCGCATATCAAACCGAGCATATTGTTGATATCCTCATTAGACTGCTCCTCAACCGATAGAATCAATGTGTACGCCTCCTTTGCCCTGAGATTGTTCACCATAATGTGTAGGAACTCTGAGAGGATCTTTATATTGTTATGGATTGCAAGGGAGTTTATCGAATCGAGAAGAACGAGTTTTTTGCCCTCGATACTTCTCATGAGGAACTCCACCTTCAGCATGATGTTTTCCAGCATTGTCGGACTTTCCACGAAATACACATTCTCTGCTCGAACTGCAGTGCCCATCATGATCTGGGATATGCAATCAACGAAGAAGATCCTTTTCAAATCTATTTCCAGAATATTGAGAACATTTGTTATGGACTGTGAAGGAATGGTAGATGTGATGTAAATCGCTGATAGATCCTTTTCAACGATGAATGTATCCAATGTGGCACGCATGGCATCCAGATAGTCATCGATTTTTATGATAAGGGCTGCGGCTGACTTATCAGGTAAATCCCTTAGTCTTCCTGCTATCTCCCCGGTCAAACTCGTTTACATCCCCCCGGTTACACTTCCACCTTTTAACAAGGGAACCAACAGTACACCCGCAGGTGTTAGGTCTAAGACATATTTGGCGCGGGAATGCATAGTGCCTCTCATCTTCACTACCTGCAATGTCCTCAATAAATCGCCTCTTCTTTCGAGATTCGCCATAAGGACTATCCCGTCCGCTATAGCTTCCTCAACACCATACATGGAATAACTTTGCTCTCCTGGAGATATCTCCGATACGAGAATGGATGTGCATCCAACTTCAGAAAGATTTTTTCCCAAGCTCAATATGAAGTCCCTGATCTTCTCTTTTGTCTTCAACTGGAAGCAAATGGATGTAATGGAATCTATCACCAGTCTTTTTATGTTCCATTCCCTGACGATGTCTCCAACCGCCCTGACTATGATGTCTATGTCTTCTACACTGAATTCTGCTTTTTCAAGGCCAAGTTTGCTGTATATGGCGCTCAAATCGATCATTATCAGCTTCTTCGTCTCGAGCAGGGTTTCATCATAGAATGAATATGGTATCACGTTCTTGAGGAGCTTCTTCCAATTCTCAGTCACGCTGATAAATAGGCTGTTCTCATCGTTTATTGCCCCATGCAATAGGAATTCAAAGCTAAGGGTGGTTTTACCTGTGCCGCAACTACCAGTGATCAGAACGGTATTACCCCTTGGTATCCCCCCATTGAGAATCCTATCCAATCCGTCTATTCCAGTAACGCATCTATCTTCTCCGACAGCATCGACTGTCTTTTCCACTGCTTTGGGCATGCTTTTCCCCTATTGTGCTCATTTCTATAATATTGTTTTGGTCGTTGGAAACAAAGCCTAAAACCTTTTATATCATTTGTAATTTACCTCCCAGTGATGTCCGAAATTGTGGACGAAATCAAGCGGTTGAGGATGGAAAAGAACGCTGTTATACTGGCGCACAACTACCAAATACCTATGATCCAGGACCTTGCCGATTTTGTGGGTGATTCTTTGGCTTTGGCCATCCAAGCCACTAAAGTGGAATCCGACCTGATCATCTTTTGTGGTGTGGACTTTATGGCCGAATCAGCGCTTATCCTTAATCCCGAAAAAACCGTGGTGCATCCGAATTTAAAGGCAAAATGCCCCATGGCGGCCATGGTGGATGTTGAAGGGCTCAGAATGGCGAAAAAGGAGAATCCTGAGGCTGTTGTGGTGAGCTATGTGAATACCACCGCTTTAGTAAAAACCGAAACTGACATCTGCTGCACTTCTGCCAATGCCGTGAAGGTCATCAAATCATTGGATAGCGAGTCCGTCCTTTTTGTCCCTGACTCCAATCTTGGCCTTTACGCGCAAAGATTTCTACCTGATAAAAAGTTCATCTTCTGGCCAGGTTATTGCCATGTCCACCAGGACATATCTATAGACCAGATATTGGATCTGAAGAAAGAACATACGGATGCTGAAATCCTCGTTCATCCCGAATGCAGCCCAGATGTAATAGACTCCGCCGATCATGTATTTTCTACGGAGGGCATGGTGAGACACTGTTTTTCTTCGAACTCCAAGGAATTCATCATTGGCACGGAAGAAGGCCTGGTGCACAGGCTCAAGAAGGAAAACCCCGATAAGATTTTCCATGCCATCCCAAACGCGTTATGCCCGAACATGAAGAAAATCTCTCTAAAGAATACGCTCAATGCCTTAAAAACCCTCAAGCCGAAGGTCGTTTTGCCCAAGGAAGTCATAGAAAAAGCAAGGGTTCCTTTAGATAGAATGGTTGCGATTGGGAGGGAGGATTGAAAGATCATTCTCACAAACACGAAATCTTTTTAGCATTCGCCACTCTACCCCATAATCATGAAAATTCGTGCCGGATGTGTGCCCTGTCTCCTCGGCCGCACACTCTACGAAACAGATCTTATTGATTCGTCTATGGCTTTGAGGGTCATGGAAGAGGCAAGCAAGATCATCGGAAGCTACGATTTAAAAGATGCTTGTTCTGCTGATGTTGCAACCAAGGTTCATAGAGCAACTTATTCTATATTGGGGAATCGTGACCCATATAAAGTTATAAAAAACAGGTGCAATCAAACCGTTCTTTCGCTATTTCCCAAAGCCGAGAAAATGATCGAAGGGTCGGAGGATAGATTGAAGTGCGCGGTTCTATGCTCGATCATTGGCAATGTCCTGGATTTTGGCCTACCCTCAAGCCCAGAGAGCCCTGAGAAGCTGATGGAACAGTTCGATAATTTAGTGTCAGAGGGTCTGGATTCGGATGACACCGAGAAGATCAAGGCCTATCTGGAGAAAGGGGGAAAGGTGCTCTACTTCGCCGACAATTGCGGAGAGATCGTACTTGACAAGCTTTTGTGCAAGGAAATCAAAAAATTCGATGTTCACCTGAGTTTGGTTGTGAGGGGCGAGCCTATACTCACCGACGCCACAATTGAGGATGTGAAGGAGTTCGGCCTAGATGAGGTTGTGGATGAGGTTCTGACAACCGGATGTTTTGCAGTCGGTGTGGACTTCGAGAATTTGCCAGAAGAACTTTCAAAGGCTTTACAAGGTGCGAATTTGATCATATCCAAAGGCATGGCCAATTATGAGACCTTTTCAGAAACCAACTACAAGCCTATTGCACACCTTCTGAGAACTAAATGCGAGCCTGTGGCTGAGGATATGGGTTTGAGGACCGACATCAACGTTGTGAAGGTTTATGAGTAGGGGCCATAAGGTTCCCCCCTCTACTCCTTAAATACAATAATGGATATCACTTTTTTATCAAAGGGTCTTCACTTGTAAACATTCGAATACTGGCTATATTACAACAAAGAATCTTGCAAGTTGATGCTCTTGCATGAAAACAAACAACGAGACAAGAGCAGCTTCACATAAAATCAGCTATCGCTCCAACTCCGCTGCCCTTCTCGACCTTATAGCCTAACTCGGTTAATGTGGCCTCGATGGCCCCAAAAGTCGCCAGCAGATCTGTGAACGAACATATGCCCATATGACCTATTCGGAACACCTTTCCCTTGATGTGGCTTTGGGCACCTGCAACTATCACCCTGTGCTTTTCCTTGAGAATGTTACGGAAATCTTGATCCGAGATTCCTTCCGGGTAGTTTATGGCTGTGACTGTATTTGATGCATAATTTTCATCCGGAAATAAGTCCAAACCCAGGGCTTTGACCGCTTTTCTCGTGGCGTTGGCCATTTTTTCGATCCTATTAAGGCGGTTTTCGAGCCCCTCCTCCTTGATCATCAAGAGCGCTTCCTTTAGGGCCAGGAATAGGGGAATCGCAGGCGTATATGGCGTTTGGTCCTTATCCCTCAGCCTATCGATGTGTTTTTTTAGATTAAGATAATAAGAATGCTCTGAATGAAGAAGCCCATATGCCCTCTCAGAAACGGATAAACAGGCCATTCCTGCCGGGGCAGCGATGCATTTCTGAGAGCCAAGAATAGCCACATCCACACCCCACTCCTTCATCTTAACTGGCAAGCCCCCAATTGAGGTTATACCGTCTAGAACATAAAGCAAACCATGTTTTTTGGCGAGTTTTCCCACTTCTTCGGCCTGATTTGTCAATCCAGTGCTGGTTTCGTTATGACATAAGGTTATGGCTTTGATTCCATCATTCTCCTCCAAAATCGCCGAGAGTTTACCCAGATCTACGGCAGTTCCCCATTCAGTGATGATCGGACTTGGCCTCGCAAACACCTTACAGAGTTCATTTAAACGCTCTCCGAACTTTCCATTAATGATGTTCACTACCTTGTCTCCCTTAATAAGCAAATTCGATATCACGGCTTCCAATCCTGCTGTGCCTGAGCCTGATATCACTGCAACATCATAGTCAGATTGAAATAGATATTTCAGCAATTCCCTGATCTCTGCATTTATTGCGCTGAATTCCTTGTCTCTGTGCGCCATGGCCGGTTTGCTCATGACATTTAACACCCTGGGGTGCATTTTAACTGGCCCGGGGAGCATAAATATGTTATCATCCAAATCCATATTTCATACCCGAAGGTAAATAAAGTTGAGTGATTTAAAGAATTCGCATATGTTTTTGTAATCTCCCATCAGGGGGACCCCCTTGTTTCATATGGAGACTCCATTTATAAGCTAGCCTTATGGGTGTGTTCTCTAATATTTCTTATGAGATAAGCTAACCTTATGAGTGTATCCTCTATTATTTCTTTTAAGATAAGCTAACCTTATGGGTGTATTCTCTATTATTTCTTATGAGAACGAGAAATTTATTCTATCTGAACATCTGATTTAGACATTTTTGAGGAGGATATGGAATTTCCAAATATGTAACATCTATAAAATTCGTCCATTCAATCTGAGACATGTTTTATATATATGGTCTTCATCCCTTTCCCTAAATCTTAGCATAATTTTAACTTTGTTTTCGTATTCTATGGTCAATATTTCACATTTTACATATAACCAATTGATAAATGTCTGTGAGTTGGATGTGTTTGGTAGTAATACCGATAAAAATTTAGGATATTCAAAGGTATCTAATATTGACTTGATCACATTTTCCTTGAAACGTGCCTCTTTTGCCGAAATAAAAACGATATCTCCTACCTCATGTTCCACATTTATGTCCTTTAGAATCCCTATTACCTTTTCGTTATTCTTAACATGTTCCGCATTTTTTTCAACAAGGCTACTGCTTTGGTCCATTATCTTATCTATCTTATTTAAGACTAGAATGATATTTGAGGGATTTAAGTCCGGAAGTAGAACATCAAAGCTCGCCTTTAGCTTTCTTTTTATTTCAGTCACTGGCTCACTGATATCCAAGATTAAAAGGATCTTATCGGATAAGAAAATCTCTTCCAGAGTTGAATGAAATGCATCAATAATCCAATGAGGTAGGTTATCTATGAGACCAACTGTATCCGTTATAAGTATTTGTTTTTTTAGATCAGGGATTTTCCTAGTTGTAGTGGATAAGGTAGTGAAAAGTCGATTCTCCACGGCTACGGAATCACCGGAAATCAAATTGAATAAAGTACTTTTACCCGCATTCGTATACCCAACAATACATACAAGATAATATCCTAAATTGTGACGCTGTTTCCTCCTTATCTCCCTTTCCTTCTCGATCTTCTTTAACCGCTGTTTATTCTTCTTGATTCTTCTTCTACTGATTTCATAGTATTGGGCAACCTCATATTCACCGCCAGCCATGAACCCAGGCTTTTCACCATATCTGGCCTTATGAATCCAATCCCTCAATAACGGGATCTCATATTGTAGCTTGGCTAGTTCCACCTGCAATCTTGCCTCCTCGCTGTGCGCCCTATCTCGAAATATCTCAAGAATCAGTCTAATTCGATCGTAGACAGTGATTCCGAGAAAGCTCTCAAGATTATATTGCTGTGAAGGCCTGAGAGACTTATTAAAAATCACAGTTTCGATCTCATGCTTTTCTACAAAATCCTTGATTTCCTTTACTTTCCCCCCACCGACATAATATTTCGGGTTGGGCTTTTCTCTATGTTGAACAAAAACCTTTTCAACTTTAAAATCCAAGGAACCAGCTAAAGCTTCAAGTTCAGACACATCATCATCCAAAGATATCAATATACATTTCGACTTCGCCATCATACTCCATAAATAACTTGAACATTATCAATCTATCCATTCAATTCCCAAATAAACCGCAAACATACACGCTCCTAAAGGAGCGTGCGTTTCCAATTTGTTCGAAACATTCCATCCCAGCCTTAAAGGATTGGGCGTTTACACAAATTGTAAATCATGATTTTGAAAGGTAATAAACATCAAAATTATCGTTCTCTTGCCCGTTCAAAATTAATTTCCACAGGAAACAATGCCCTCCCTCCCTAGAAAAGAGAGATATCATGATCTATTTTATATGGAACTCGCTCTTTTTCTTGGCCAATTGTTCCCGATACCGGGGAGCGAGTTTCCAGGCCAAAAACTCCACCCTATCCAGATTTCTGATGAACTTGGCTTTGCTCGTGGTATCCGTTAGATTCGCAAATTCTCTCCTCTTACTTATATTATCATAGAAATACCAACCCCCAGATATTATCAATATGGGGCCGATAAGAATGCACCAGTATTTCCAATCCCCAATGGAATCGATGATCCCCTTAAAAACATTATAATCCGAATCATAGTAAAAGACACCAAAAAATCCAAAAATAGTGAGGGATATACCCAATATAAACAGGAGAAACCCAAATTGAAGCGTGTAAGTGGTGAAAAACCGCTTGAGATTCATGTTTATCAGCACCCATATACCCTATGTATTTTAAATTTTTTCGCTAAGTAGAAGGTAATAGGAAAGATATTTTATATATAAAGTTATTTACACAGTGCGATTCAGAAACCCTTGGGCAGGTGCTAAAATTCCTAACGGTGAAGATATTGGCCTTAGTGAACTTTGTGTATACACGATAGTATTGGCCCTCATACTCATAATCATATTCATTATATACTACCTCTACTTCAGAGCTCACGGCTTGAAAAGTGGAAAGAAGCATAGATGCAACTATTGCGGAGAGTTGGTGGATGTGATATCCAACTGCTGCCATGCTCCCGTAATTGAGCGTTTTCTGATAGGTGTATGTCAGAAATGTGGGAAGGAGTGTAAAACCATCTGCTTCAGGTGTAGAAAACATATTGCCGGATAACATGAAAATGCGCATATGACCGGCTAAATGATCATCTACAGTACAAAGGGCAACTTTATGACACGTTTTTCGACAATTTCCTCTAGGCAAGGCAGTTCCATAACCTATTGTATTACTACCTTATAATCCTAACCCAGGAGTTAGCATAGATATTGTAACTCACGAGTTTAGCGCCCTTAAAGGAGAGGTTATACTCCCACTTCCCAAGACTTATTTTCATAATTCCCATCCCATTTCAGCTTGTGCTCATTTCCAGTTTCCTAATATAACTTCTTTGGTCGGTGCAGTTTTCCATTCCTGCGCAATAGAAGCGATTGTACCTGTAGCAATAGGTGCCCTTGCCCTCGATACCCGTGCATTCTCCTCTATCCTTAGTGGATGGAGCAAAGTCGTCACATCTGCCTTTTATACAGCCGAAATCTCTGAACCTTCCAGAACACCAGCCATTCCCATCGTCGTATATGCAGACCATAATGTCTCCATCCTGATTTAAAATACTACCTTTCACCGTTCCTTTTCCCGATGTTCCATATCTTAGGTGGCAGAAGTAGCCAGGAACCACCCTCAGAACGTTCTTTGATGTTCCTATTATTTAGAATGTCTGAAATGTTACAGTTCCTTTCACCGACACAAAGATAAGTGTCGATATCGATATTCGCGCATTTACCATTGCTATAGCTATACTTACACATTTATATCCCATCCCAAAAATTGGGTCTAACCCTAATCGAAATGTGGATATTTAAAATTTATGGATTTTCAGGTTCAAGTCTTTTAAGCGCTTCAAATGTTATTTCGGGACATCTCATATGGGATAAAAACTATTTATAGTGGCAGACATGACTGTTTAAACTTATATTATGTCAGCCATACATAGTCAAAGTCTCGCTCAAAAGTATAAAACGTTTCGTCTTTGACTATATATTGTGTAAGTATACGACGAGTAAGACATTAAAAGAATATAGAAGGGAGAGAATTGAGAGTCCTCTTTGAAAATCTAAAAGCGTCTGAGATTAAACTGCGGTTGGAGTCCATGGATGATCTGTGGCATTTATTCAATATAATTGAGAAAGGAGATGTTGTTTTTACCATGACCTACAGAAGGGAGGAGAGGAAGACAGATAAGCTTAGGCCGGAGAGGGGAAAGAAAAAGCCCATGCGGTTGGGTATGGTGGTGGAGGACATCGAGTTTCATGAGTTTGCTGACAGATTAAGGGTGCATGGTGTCATAAAGGAAGGACCACAGGATCTCGGTTCATACCACACCTTCAACCTCAAGGATGGAGACAATATCAGCATAATCAAGGAAACCTGGAAGGGTCATCATCTAAAGCGTATAGATGAGGCTGTAAAAGCCACGAAGCAGCCGTTGATAATCTTCTTGACCATGGATTACGACGAAGCTGAATTCGCTCTACTAAGGCAATCAGGTGTGCAGGAAATCGCACGAATAACCTCAGTCGGGACAGGAAAGAGATATAAGAGAAGCGAAAAGATCAAGAAGGAATTTTATAAAGAAGTACTTGAGACGTTGGAGGGACTGATTAACAATTCAACACCACTTCTTATTCTCGGCCCCGGGTTCGCGAAAGAGGAGTTTTTCAATTTAGGCAAAAGCCAAAGGCCTGAGCTGTTTTCAAATTGTGTCCTTCAGGCAACAGGCCAGGTCGGGGTGGCTGGAGTCCAGGAGGCGTTAAAAGAGGGGATCGCCCCTCAGATCCTTCAAAACTCACGCGTGGCCTATGAAACAACCATGGTGGAGGAAATGCTTTCTGAAATCTCAAAAGAAGGGAACTACGCCTATGGCCCTAAGGAAGTGGAGAATGCACTTCTTGCAGGAGCTGTGAAAGTATTGCTGGTCACAGACAAACTCGTGAGAGAAAAAAAGGTTGACGAGCTGCTAAAAATCGCTTCTGAGAAGAAAACTGAAATCGTGATAATCAACTTGATGCACGACTCTGGAAAAAAGCTTGATGCCCTGGGGGGCATGGGAGCTATTTTAAGATACAGAATCAGATGAATTCACTTTTTCACTATAGTATTAAGCCGGTATTTATACCGATTCTTGCAGATCAATAGAAAAGCATTTAAAAACCCATGTTATTTCAGGACTCACAATCAAAGTAAGTGATGTAGATGGTGGAGGAGGTCATTGAAGGCATCAATCCAACACGAATGGAACTTCTTAGTGTGAGGAAGAGGAAGAAGCTCGCTGAGAAAGGTCATAAACTGCTGAGCGAGAAGAGAGATGCACTGGTCGTGCAGTTCTTCGAGATAATAAAGGATAGAAATACTCTGAGAGAGAAAGCCAATACCGATTTAAAGGAATCTTATTCTGTCTTAGTGCAGGCCCAGATGATAATGGGCCAGGACAAAGTTGAAGACGCAACAGGCTCGATACCACCTTTAGGTGATGTACCAATGAGGACTGTGAACATTATGGGTGTGCATGTCCCAAAGGTGGATTATGATGCCATTCCTTCAAGGTCTGGACAACCACTTTACGGCTACATCGATACTACAGCAAAACTGGATGAATCCTGCGGAAAATTCAGAAATCTGTTGATAGATATATTGAAACTAGCGGAAGTTGAAGGCACCATAGAACGCCTTGCAATCGAGATAGAGAAAACCAAACGCAGGGTCAATGCTCTCGAACACATATTTATCCCCCGCCTGAAAGCGACAGAGAAGTACATAGAGATGCAGTTGCAGGAGAGAGAGCGGGAGGATTTTTTCAGAAGAAAAAGAATCAAAGCCATAATGGAGGCGGCGGAAGAGGCGGAAGAGGTGGAAGCCGCAAAAGCCGCGGAAGTCACGGTTTAAACCATTTTTTGGCCAACGCAAGCTATTTATCCCGCCAGAACGATCGGCTCAAATGGTAACTTCTGCATTGAATGCGGTGTAACTATGCTGAAAGATAGATTTCTTGAGGATATCATGGAGAATCCCGAAAAAAGGATGAAGCTTTACTCATGGATTCTATCAGCGCAGATTATCAGTGTGATATTGATAGTTATTGGGGGGATATTTTTCATACTTTGGGCTCTTGGTATTATATGATCCCTCTACCTCGATTGAAGCGATCAAGTAATGCATTGATAACATAAGATCCGTATTCATCCTTCCCCTCCACCTATCCAAACGCTTCAGTAATTCAAGAATCCCCACCATCCCTCCCTCCTCTACTCAACCCTAATAACAATCGAGGCAGAGAAACCAATCATCAATCCTCTCCCACTCTGCACAAAGAATAAATCTTATAACATCCTAAGCCTTTACAGGGGGGGTAACATGGACTTTGTGGACAGAGATGTAGTATCCATAAAGGATTTTTCGGAACAAGAGTTAGAGCATATCCTCAACACTGCCCGAAAGATGCTTCCTGTTGCAGAGGGGAAGAAGAAAAGCAATATCTTAGATGGAAGGGTTTTGGCCTCTTTGTTCTATGAACCGAGTACAAGGACCAGGCTCTCTTTTGAAAGTGCCATGCTCAGGCTCGGGGGGAGCGTAATAGGATTCGCAGAACCCCGGGGCTCATCCTTCTCAAAGGGGGAGACAATAGCCGATACCATAAGAATGGCAGCTTCATACGCAGATGTCATCGTGCTTAGGCATCCAAATGAAGGCGCCGCAAAACTCGCATCTCAATTTTCCTCTAAACCCGTGATAAATGCCGGAGATGGCGCAGGCCAACATCCGACACAAACGCTTCTTGATCTCTATACAATCAAGAGCGAGAAAGGAAAAATCGACAATCTGAATGTGGTGATGGTAGGAGACCTGAAGTACGGCAGAACCGTACATTCACTTTCATATGCCCTCGCTCTATTCGGTGCTAACCTGACTTTCGTGGCCCCAAGCTTAATTCAAATGCCCGATGAAATTATAAACAATTTAAAAGAAATGGGGAAAGAGCCCGCGCTGAGCGAATCATTACCTGAGAACATACAGGATGCTGACGTTCTTTACGTCACCAGGATACAAAAGGAACGCTTTCCAGATGAGGAGGAATACCTGAAGGTCGCGGGCCTCTATCGAATTAACAATGCCCTTTTGAGGAATGCAAAGAAAAATCTCATAGTGATGCATCCCCTGCCGAGGGTAGATGAAATCGATCCAGAGGTGGATACCACTCCTCACGCAGTCTATTTCAAACAGGCGTTCAACGGCGTTCTCGTGAGAATGGCTTTACTAGGTCTATTGCTAATCAAGGATTTCGATAGTGGTGGGATTTAGTGGATGCGATAGAAACGATTTTGACAAGGAGAAGCGTACGCAACTTTAAGGAAAAGGAAGTCCCTCCTAATAAAATCGCTGAGATTTTGGGCTGTGCCGTGAAGGCACCGTCAGCTTCCAATAAGCGGCCATGGGAATTTATACTCGTTAAAGATCAGAAGATCAAGGATAGGATAGGCTATCTAGGGGCACGATCTCTCTATGAAAGAAAAAAGAGAAAATTGAAGGATACGAAGAAACAATTCGCAAAGATATCTGAAGCACCGCTTTTTATAGTCGTGGCCTGTGATACCAAAAAGAGTCCAATATTTTGGAAACATGACGGCTCAGCTGCCACTCAAAACATGCTGTTGGCTGCTCATGTGTTAGGGCTTGGGGCAGTGTGGCTTGGTGCTCCGGTAGCTCTCAAAAAGCACACCAATGAGATCAAAAAACTTTTAAAAATGCCGAAACACCACGAGATAGTGTCGATTGTAGCGATCGGTCATCCGGTAAAGATACCGAAACCCAGGTCTCAGGGCGATATAAAAGATAGAATTCATTTCGAGAGGTGGTAGAATGACGGATGAAGGTAAAGAGGTGAAGGAATTTAAGGTCACACCAATTAAAAACGGAACGGTAATCGATCATATCACCTGCAACAAGGCCCTCAAGGTGCTGCGCATACTTGGCTTAACCGAGGGGGGTGTAAATTCAACTGTGAGCGTGTTGATGCATGTTCGTAGCGAGAAGGCAGGCTGGAAGGATGTTGTTAAAATCGAGGATCGAGAGTTGGATGCTAAAGAAGTGGATAAGATAGCCTTGATAACCCCCTTGGCCAGCATCAATATCATTAGGAACTACAAAGTGGCGGAGAAGCACAGGGTAGAGCTTCCTAAGGTCGTGAAAGGCATAGTGAAATGTGCCAATCTCAACTGTATAACCAACCTTCAAGAACCAGTGGAAAGCAGATTCGAGGTGATATCCAAGGATCCGCCAAAACTAAAATGCTGGTATTGCGAGAGGGAGCTGGAGGATATTTCAGAGTATATAGTTTGATTACCCGTTTTAAGAAGGTCGTTTATGCCCCTTCTTTTCGTCCTTTTTTAAGTAAAAGATAGGCTGCAACTCCAGCAACCAGGATAATAATCGCGATCCCGGGAAGGCAGTTGGCTTCAAAATCCACCGTAGACCAATTTCTGGTCACAAGTACGACTTTTTCGTCCTGTAGAGAATACATATCACTATTCACGGCCCTTACCTCGAAGGTATGGTTTCCCTTTCCCAATTCTGCTAAATCTACCCGATATGTCCATTTAGCCCAGGTACCGTTGGATATATCCTTGGTTTCAACCCATTCTCCATCGTCGATCCTAATCTCAACTGATTCAACCTCACCATTCTTTGACCAGGCGATGCCTGATATATCTATGAATCGTGAAGAAGGGTCTGAGATGTTCATGATGAAACACTGGAGATTGGCATCTATCTCCTCAACATCCTTGATACCCTCGGCAACCTTTACAGCCTCATAAGCATCGACTATTCCATAGCCGAAATCCTTGTTCCAGAAGGGGTCCAGTTCTGGGAAGGTAGCGCTTCCTCTCCTTTCTGCTGTGAAGTGAAGGATTTCTTTCACGAGTTCTGGAGTTAGGTCAGACTTGGCCTCAAGTATGAGGGCCACTACACCCACCACATTGGGGGTTGCGTATGATGTGCCGCTCCCCCTAGATCCGTAACCGTTACCTGAGCCATCACCGTATCTATCGTACTCGGCCTGTGTGATTCCTGTTCCTGGCGAGGAGACATCGGGCTTGAGCTCATCGTAGGGATTATCGTCTCCATCATCCCATCGAGGGCCTCGTGAAGAGTAACTTGCGATCTCGTCATCGCTTCTATCGATGGTGTCAAGATCATCAGTGGCTGCAACAGTGATCACATTGTCGGCAGCCCCCATTCCAGTGAACCCATCATTATCGGGGCCGTCGTTACCTGCCGCCACAACAGCTACTACACCCACATCCACGAGCCTGTTGAGTGTCTGGGAGTAAAGATCCGAGCCGTCAGAAGAACCTTCATATGGAATACCCCAAGATAGCGAGAGAGCATCTATCCCGTGGTATTCAACGGGCTGCCCAGCCCATTGATCGGCATGGTGCTCGATAGCCCATTCCGTGGCTTCAAGTGCGGCATCATAAACCGACTCCGGTCCTTCTCCAGGTGAAGCCCCTAATATTGTACCGATTCTGAGGTCTACAAGCTTTGCATCCTTGCCGGTTCCCTGGTAAACACCATCAGGGGCACCTGTTCCCATGGCTATCCCTGTACAGGTGGTGCCATGTCCCTGTACGTCGTCCGCGTCGTATGTCCCGTCCCTTGGAGTGAGAAAAGTCTCAGGCTTGGTGAAATCCGCTCCTCCCACCCATTTTCCCGAGAAGCTTGGATGACCGTTATCCACTCCGGTATCCATGATCGCGATAACAACCCCCATCCCAGTATAACCGAGCTCCCAGGCAGTGTAAGGTGAATATTCCTCTGATTCCTTGGCCTTAACTGCAGGGGTTGCTATATCGGAATAGAATTTGATAACGCCTTTGGGCTCAACCATAACCACGTTCTCAAGGTCAGCTAGAGAGCTTATCACAGGTAATGGCACACCCCTAAGACCTATGGCCTGTGCCATTGGCAATATGTATGTGATGTCAAGTCCCGATTCTTCTAAGAAAGCGATATTTTCTCCGGTGAGTGGGAATTCATAGTCCAAGTATACATCCACTGTCTCATCTTCGCCGATATTTATCTTCCTGTCCAAGGAGTCGTGGATTCCGTTTCTGTCGAGGTCCAGGGCGGTTCTTTCCCACCAGGGTATTTCGTTTTCAGGCA
>JAZGAR010000276.1:0-9660 GCA_036475875.1 Thermoplasmata archaeon | reverse complement strand
AGCTCGGCGCTGCCCTCTATCGGAGTCCCGGAAGTATGGCAGAAATTCGGATATGATGGTGAAGGTGTGACCATCGCGATAATAGACACTGGCATAGATGACGAACATGTTGGCTTGGACGATTTGGATGATGATCCAAATACCGACGATCCCAAGGTGATAGCATTCTATGATGCGCATAAGGATCCAAATAATGACGACGGAACAAAAGAACCATATGACGAGGGCGGCCACGGAACGCACTGTTCTGGCATTGCAGCAGGAACTGGAGCCCCTGGTTACAATCACATCGGTGTTGCTCCTCAAGCCAAATTGGTGGGGGTGAAGATAGGCAATACCAACGGAATTCCGCAGCAGGCGGCCCTAATGGGCGTCGAATGGGCGATAACCAACAAGGACAAGTTCGGAATCGATATTTTGAGCAATAGTTGGGGCTTTTACTTTGGAACTCCCGCATACCAGAACGGTGAGAGCGCAATTTCCAGAACCATGGACAAGGCAGTTGAGGCTGGTCTGGCTGTGTTCGTTGCTGCGGGAAACACCGCGGTTTCGATGACGGTTTACGCTCCTGGTGATTCAAAGAGGGCGATCACCGTTGGAAGTGTCAATGATAACCATGTGCTGAGCATTTTCTCGAGCCAAGGTCCCACGGCGGATGGCAGGATAAAGCCGGATGTTTGTGCGGTGGGCGAAGAGGTTAGATCTCCAAATGCAGGTTCAGGGACAGGATACGGGGATTTTGGCGGCACCAGCGCCGCAACCCCAATGGCTGCTGGTCTGGCCGCATTGATGCTTCAAGCCAATCCCGATCTGGAACCCGATGATGTGAAACAGATCATGCACGAGACATCTGAGCACAATACAGATGCTAGATTCCCGTTATCTCCCAACAACGGCTACGGATGGGGTGTGGTGGAAGCCTATGGAGCCGTGAAAAGATCAAGGGATCTGGCCACGACTTTCCTAACCGCACCTCCAAAGGTCCATGAGGACGACGACATCAGCTTCACCGCGAACACAACCTACACCCGCACTCTATACACAAACAAGGGTCTTGATGGCATGAGATTCATCGGGGATGACGAGCTTATTTTTCTGATCTCATTACCGGCGAGTTGGGGTATACCAATGAACATCACGATTACCTCAGAGGGCAATTTAAGTTACGATGTCTACCCGTCAGTGCCTCGTTTTGAGGATAACATGTGGGTGTTGGAGGTCGAGTTCCACTACTCTGAGGATGTGATCCAGCCAACGGAAGCCATACCGAAGGTGATGTTCCAATCCAACACGGCAACCGTGGGATTTGACACCGATTTTACCTTTTATCTGAACATAACACTGAACGAAATGAACGCCACAACAGTGTTAACGAATATTACGGTTGACAATCAAGATCCGCCTTTCGTGATGATCGAAAACCCACTTAATGGCGATCCCGTTTCCGGTGTAGTCACCATCGAAGGTTCTGCTTACGATCCCGATGTTATGGATGAGGTTGAAAGCGTGGATATCAAAATCAATGATGGCAATTGGCAAATTGCAAATGACACCACGGTCTGGGAATACGAATGGAATACAACTGCCCTCAATAATGGTTGGTATACCATCGGTGCCAGAGCTTTTGACGGGGAGAACTGGTCCTCAATCCACAACATCTCAGTTAACGTGGACAACCTGAATCTTCAACCTAGGGCGACAATCGATTCGATCTCTCCCAATCCCGCGAACGAGGGAGAGGAGGTTTCCTTCTCAGGTCACGGAGATGATGACGACGGCTACCTAGCGGAATTCGAATGGAAATCAAACATAGATGGTATCCTGAACGATAACCATACCTTTTCCACTTCGACCCTCTCCGTTGGAATACACGATATTTCATTTCGAGTGAAGGACAATGATGGTGTGTGGTCTCAAAAGGCAAAGATGAGCTTGCGAATCAATCAGATCCCCATAGCCTACATCGATTCCATCGCTCCGAATCCTGGAAATGAAGGTGAAAACATCAGTTTTATTGGGCACGGAAGCGATGATGGAGCCATATTGGACTACAACTGGCGATCCAATATAGATGGCTTTTTATCCAATTTGGCATCGTTTACCATGGTGCTCTCTTGGGGACTACATGAGATTCACCTTAGAACTCAGGATGATGACGGAGTTTGGTCTGTTGAGATCATGCAGAGCCTGAGGATAAATCAGATCCCACGAGCTTTTATCGATGGCATCTCCCCGGACCCTGCAAAGGAGAACGAGGACGTAAATTTTGTAGGCCACGGAAACGATGACGGCACCATCACGGCCTACGAATGGAACTCCAGCATAGACGGATTTTTGAGTGGTTCTGGAACCTTCATATCAAGCACATTATCGGTAGGCGATCACATTATCTCATTCAGGGTTGAGGATGATGACCTTGTTTGGTCTGACTATGCTTTGCAGAATCTGAGGGTAAACCCTGTACCCACGGCATATATCGATTCAATATCTCCAAATCCCGCAAATGAAGGAGAGAGCGTTTCCTTTACCGGGCATGGTGTTGACGTGGGCAGTATAATCAACTACAGTTGGCGTTCCGATATCGATGAATTGCTCAGTAATTCTGCCTCTTTTAGCACGACAATTTTGACACCAGGCATTCACACCATCTCCTTTGGCGTTCAAAACGATAATCAAGTGTGGTCAGCGGATGTGACTGCCGAATTGAGGATAAATGGTGCGCCCACAGCTCATATAGATTCCATCTCCCCAAATCCAGCTCTGGAAGGCGAAGATGTCCTGCTTGAAGGCCATGGTGAGGATGATACAGGGATAATAAATTATAGCTGGCATTCCAGCATCGACGGTTTTCTGGGCGATACCGCAAGCATCACCTCAAATGGACTATCTCTTGGCAATCACAACATCCTCTTCAAGGTACAGTACAGCGATTACACCTGGTGTGCCGAGGTGATACAACCCTTGAGAATCCATAAAATACCCATCGCTTACATAGACCAAATCTCTCCAAATCCTGCGAACGAAGAGAGCGAGGTCACCTTCGTGGGTCACGGATCAGACGATGGAATGATTACAGCCTATGAATGGTATTCAAATATCAATGGTTCTCTCAGCACGGAAGCATCATTTACATCGTCAAGCTTAATGGTGGGGGAACATGAAATTTCTTTCAGGGTAATGGATAATGATGGTGTATGGTCGGATTTCGCTGTTCTCTCGTTGCGTATAAATCAAATTCCCATAGCTACCATAGTTTCTGTCTCACCCAATCCTGCAAACGAGGGGAGCAGCGTGACCTTTACAGGTCAGGGAAGCGACGATAGGATGATCGAAGGTTATAATTGGCACTCCAGTATCGATGGTTTTCTCAGCGTGTTTGCATCGTTTGGCACATCTGGGCTCTCGGCAGGAGATCACATCATCTATTTCAAGGTCAGGGATGATGACGGCGTGTGGTCAAATGTGGTGAACGTCAGCCTGAGAGTCAATCAAATTCCCATGGCTATCATCGATTCACTCTCTCCAACCAAAGCAAATGTAGGAGAAACCATCAGCTTTGCCGGGCATGGAAACGATGACGGTAATATCGTGGCCTATAATTGGACATCGAGCATCAATGGTTTATTCAGCAGCCAGAAAGAATTCGAAGTATCTACTCTTTCAATAGGAGACCACATCATAACATTTGCCGTGATGGATGACGAGAACACCTGGTCAAATGAAGTCCAGAGGGCATTGAGAATCAATCAAATTCCCGTGGCGAATATAACTTCTATCTCCCCAAATCCGGCATTGAGCGATGAAAGCGTAAATTTTGTTGGGTATGGTGTTGATGACGGCGAGATAGCCGTGTATTATTGGAGCTCCAGCTTGGACGGTTACCTCAGCAACTCTGATTCGTTCAGCTGGTTCGGGCTGTCCACAGGCGAGCATATTATCTCTTTCAGGGTCAAGGATAGAGACGATGTCTGGTCTGAGGAAAAACATTTTTTACTCAAGGTCCATGAAAGACCGAAGGCTAGAATAAAGGATATCATACCAATGTCGCCCAATGAAGAGGATATCATCTCATTTCTGGGTGAGGGCACCGATGATGGCATTATTACGGCATACAACTGGACCTCTAGTATAGACGGTTTTCTCAGTGTTTCAGCGTCGTTTAGCACATCTGTGCTCTCGGCAGGAGATCACATCATCTATTTTAAGGTCAGGGATGATGACGGCGTATGGTCAAAGAAGGTGACAAGAAAACTGGATGTCAACGGAATTCCAACGGCCTATATAGACTCCATCTCCCCAAGCACCGCAGAGGAGGGTGACATCGTTACACTATCTGGACATGGTGCGGATGATGGCAGAATAGTAGCTTACCAATGGACATCTAGCATCGACGGGATAATAGGTGCAGAGAGTTCGGTGAGCTTAACATACCTCTCGGTGGGAACCCACGATATTCACTTCAAAGTCAAGGACAACGATGGCATGTGGTCTAAGAGAACCGTTGCCACACTGGTCATCGAGATCAGAACGAATCAGCCGCCCACAGTTGCACTCCTGACTCCTGCTAATTGGGATGTGGTTTCTGACGTTATACAGATTCAAGCTGAAGCATACGATGAGGATGGTCATGTGGATAGGATAGAGATCAGAGTGGATGACAATGATTGGTTCAAAATATCTGATTCCTCTTTCGCCTTCTATTCTTTGAAAACCGAGGACATGGGAAAGGGCGAACACGTTATTTATGTCAGAGCCTACGATGGAGAGGATTACTCCTCTGAGGAGTTCGTTATAGTAAAGGTCGACATGGACGAAGATAAGAGCGTGTTTTATGCAGGCGATTTTCTGTTCCTGATTTTCCTTATTCTCCTAATCATAATTATCGTTTGTGTACTTCTATATTGGCTTTTTACCAGAAGGAAGCGGCACGGTACACAATATATTCGATTGTAAGTATGAGTATTCATCCATCGAAGGAACATTGGGGTCGAAAAATAAACTGACAAATTGATGCGCTACCTCATCTAGGTCGAATAATGGGCTCCTTTTACAGTCTTTGAACATCGAGAAAAATTATTAAATAACCAAAGGATGTTATGGCAGGAGATTCCTATGAAAGACTTAAAAATCACGATGATAGGCATGGGTTATGTAGGCCTCGTTACAGGCGCAGCCTTTGCAAAGCACGGCTTTAACACCACTTGCACCACCACAACGCCAAAGAAGGCTGAGAGATTGAATAAAGGTATTACACCATTTTACGAGCCTGGTTTGGATGAACTCGTTAAAGAGGTTGTGGATAAAGGACTCTTTCATGGCTCCACTAATAACTTTACATGCGTTAAAAAGGGTGATATCACCTTCATCTGTGTCGGCACGCCTTCCCTAGAGGATGGCTCAATAGATTTGTGCTACATGGAGAAGGTTGCTTGCGACATAGGAAAAGCATTGGCTGAGATGGATAGGTACCATGTTGTGGTTGCCAAAAGCACGATCACTCCTTCAACTACAGACTCTTTGATTCTCCCAATTTTGGAGGAGAAATCGAAAAAGAAGGTGGGCCAAGATTTTGGTTTATGCATGAACCCAGAGTTTCTGAGGGAAGGCGCAGCATTACACGACAGTTTACATCCGGACAGGATAGTTGTGGGGGGGTACGATCAAAGGAGCATAGATACAGTTATGAAGGTCTATGAGGGCTTTGATTGTCCGAAATTCGAAACTGACCTGAGAACCGCGGAGATGATAAAGTACGGCGCAAACTGCCTTTTAGCAACGAAAATCACCTTTGCAAACGAGATGGGCAACATATGCGAATTTTTTGGTGTGGATGTTTATGAGGTGATGAAAGGCGTTGGATTGGATTTCAGGATAAACCCTTCTTTCTTGAACGCAGGGGTGGGTTTTGGTGGTTCTTGTTTCCCAAAAGATGTCAACGCGATTACAGCGTTTGCGAAGAGCAAAGGATACATCCCGAGAATCCTAAACGCGATCCTGGAGGTGAATGAGACACAGCCATTGCGGATCATAGAGCTTGCTGAAAAAAAAGCCCAAGGGGTTAGCAAAAAACGAGTGGCACTATTAGGGCTTTCGTTCAAGCCCGATACGGATGATGTCAGGTACACGAGAGCATTGCCCATTGCACAGGCACTCGTTGAGAAGGGAGCGGAGGTAATAGTTTACGATCCAAAAGCCATGGATAATTTCAAGAAGCTGACAGAGATACCCATTACTTACGCTTCTTCCGCAAAAGAGGCCCTGAAAGAAGCTGATATCTGTATCATCCAAAGCGATTGGTCCGAATTCAAGTCTCTCACGCCGCAGGATTTCATGGAATTGATGAAAACGCCCCTGATAATCGATGGCAGGAGGACCTTTGACCCAAAGCAGCTTATAGAACATGGAGTGACATATTTTGGCATAGGATGGAAAAATATTTAACCCGATAGATAAGGTTTAAATGTAATGAGGTAATTATCTTCGCTGATTACATGAAAAGAGATCTGATGGACATCATATGTTGCCCAACATGCAAAGGAGATCTGACCCTCACTGTGGAGGAAGAGGATGCAAAGGAGATAATTAAAGGATTGCTGGCTTGCGGAAAATGCGGTGTTGACTATCCTATAGAGGAAGGGATACCAAATCTACTGCCAAAAAATTTGGAATAGAAGGAAATCCGTGGGTTAAACTCAATTTTTTGGGGTAAATTGGTATTTTGTCTATTCCTAAAATTTAAATATAAGTTAGTGTATTGAGAAATGGGTTGGGAACATGCAAAAAAACCAGATTTCCGTGGTTTTACCTGCCTTAAATGAAGAGTTGACAATAGGCAGGGTTATCGATGGTTTACCCATCAGCCAACTAACAGAAAAGGGGTACGATATCGACATTATGGTTGTCGATGGAAACAGCACCGACGATACACAGAAAATCGCCTTGGCGAAAGGAGCCAGGTTGATTTTACAGAAGGGAAGGGGGAAAGGACTCGGTATGAGGACCGCATTCAAAGCGTTTGAGGGAAACTACCTATTCATGTTGGATTCAGACGACACCTATCCGGGTTTTCACATCCTGGATATGTTGCCTCTCCTTGAATCTGAAAAATACGATGTTGTGCTTGGCTCAAGGCTCAACGGCGAAATCATGCCTGGTGCGATGTCAGGGTTGAACTATTTTGGCAACAGGGTTCTTTCAGGGGCAGCGAACATATTGTTCCCCAACGGCCACAAGGTAAGCGATATTTGTACAGGGATGTGGGGATTCAGGGGCGAAGTCATCAGGAAACTTAGGTTGAATGCAAAACATTTTGATGTCGAAGCAGAAATGTATGCCAAATGCGTAAAAATGGGATGCCGCATAGGCGAGGTGCCTATTGATTACAAGAAAAGAATAGCTCCCTCAAAACTCAGTTCTATGAAACACGGTTTCTCCATTGCAACAAGGCTTTTGAAGGAAAAATTGTAGATTATGAGGTCCAAAAGTTCATTTTGAGGGTTAAATTAGAGTCTGTTATGCCTTTTTATGTCTATTTAAACATACTTTCCGCAATTTTCACAGAACCATTTTTGGTACTCTTCTACATATCTCAACGGTTGTCCGCAGCTTTGACAGGGGTATATTTGTTGAGGAATAGGTGGCGGATATTGTGAAGGAGCGGGACCATACATATGATACACGATCATAGGGATGACTTCCTCCTTTGCAAATTTTCTTGAGTTGATGTGTAAAATTATCGCAAGAATTAAACCCACGATTGAAACGACAAATATTAGAATTATGATCAATACCCACCCGGTTATTCCAGCATTCGTAGCATGGAGTATATCTATCCTTCCGTCAGGTTGTTGTATGAGATGGATATCGGTAGCTATAATGGAATCCTTTGTCACAGTAATTTTTCCTTTATAGGGATATACTTTCGTTTGCCAGCCTCTAAAACGCATCATGTAATCGATATTCGGAAGGAGTTGGTTCACATCTCCCTTGGGAAGTTCCCCTCCTTTTACCTTGCGTGATATGAAAACAGCCAGCAAAATCAGGATTACAAGGAATATTATCAAAAAGGTAACAATCCAAATTTCCATAGTGTTCATTTGTTCATGCCCCTTTTTTGAGATTCACCACAATCCCCGCCGACCATCTTACCTCCCTCCGAGATGGGTCTTACGTGGTATATGCTCGTTCTCAATCATTATGGTTTTCCTTACGATTCGATTACTGAGGTGCGAATCTTAATTATCAATAACGAACGCTAACTTCCAGTGTGTACTCAACTCTTCCTATATCACAAAAGATACCCATTACATAACCTTCGCCGTAATTTTTGAACTCCTGTAACACCACTTGGTTCTCGAGCGTCCCCCTGACTTCAAAATCTTCCTCATATAAAGGTTCCCACTCATCATCCCATACAAACAATGTAACCTGCGCATAATTGCTTTGAACCGTCCAATTTGCAAAGACGGTTGCATTCGTTGCACCTTCGAGAACAGGAAAGGATATCGCGTTCCCACCGATAATAACGGTTCTTAGAGGTGTACTGACCATATCCGCTGAATATTCAAAGTGAAAATCTATGTTCTTGATTTTAACTGTAATCATCCCGATGTCTGTATTATTTTCCTTGTCTCTTACATTCAAATATACATTATGATATCTCGATACATCGAAACTATGAGTTACAATGGGTTCATTACTGGGATCCCCATCACCAAAATCCCACAGCCATTCAATAATATCTCCTGTTGAATTGGTACCATCGAAGGTAATGTTTTCTTCAACCAATGCTTCATATGTGCTCGACGTGATTTTTGCTTTGAGTGAATACCCAGAACCTTTTGTAAATTCCCTAATAGCGACGGCTGATGCAATACCTGAGCATAGAAGTATGATGATAACAATAGTCAAAGCCCTTTTTTTCATCTAACCCCCTCACTGCCCCCCCAGATGTTTTTAAACTTTTTGGTAATAAACACATCGTTTTCTGATTATAAATAGTTTATCACCCCTCTAAATGGTTAATATTGCATTAAAATAATTAAATTTGACTGGGCTTAGCTTGATCCTCGAAATTACAAGGGTTATCCGTTTTGTATCGCTGAAGATGGGGGACCTATTTTATTTGACGATTGTATATTTTGTTTGGGTGATTGGCTGGATTCTTGGTTTGAGTTGAGTGTAAATATTCCCTTTGGAGATAATATTGCGGTGGTGGAGGCGGACAGCGAAGATAATATTTCGGCGTTGGCGGTGGATGATACCCATGAAATTTATAATTCAATTCGGTAAAAAATTCTATGGTAAAGAGTAGGAAAAAATAAAAGAAAACAACCACGAATAAAATTAATAATGCATGTGCAGACCCCATAAGTCCAACCTTAAAATAATAGATTTCGACTATTAATAATGTTCCTTTTTAGGATTATTTTTAGGATTATCAAGTTGTTTCTATCCTTTAAAAATAGCTATAAAAAGAAATAGTGGGCTTAGCCGGAGCCTTGGCGCTTAAGATATGGCGATTAGGAACATAACGCCGAGGCCAGAGGAAAGGAGAGTTGCATCTTTTAGCAATCTACCTTTCCCAAATATCGATTATTAAGCATATCGTAGGCTAAGTCCACGACATTAATTAGAAAAATAGTAAAGTGGGCTTAGCCG
>JAZGAR010000275.1:0-6604 GCA_036475875.1 Thermoplasmata archaeon | reverse complement strand
ATTTGGGAATGGGGGAAGAAAAGGTTGTGGATGCCCAATGGTTGGCCAGAGCAGGATTACGAAATATTGGGGTTGTTTTGGATGGTGAGAATCTAATCAAAGAGACAAATGAAAGCAATAACGAAATCCTGAAGCCCATAGAAGTTAAGCCCAACATACCTGTCTCCCCCCTTACTATAAGGGGCAAGGTTTACAACAGGGACAACATCAACATCATCGGGGCAAAGGTTCGAATAAAGAATCTGCGCACAAATGAGACCGTAAACAAATCAACGAGTGAGAATGGCTATAAGACCGTTCTAGAATCGACGTGGTACCTTGAAGGTGACAGTGTGGAGGTTAAGGCCATGTATAGTGAGGCCACAGAAAACACCACTATTTACGCATACTCCGAAGATGGTGAGATTTATGTGAACCTAACCTTGGATACCGAGGTGTACGATGCGCTATTCTTCTTTAAAATCGGTCTGATCGTCTTTGAAATCATCGGTTTCATACTTGTGATCAAGTATTATATAGGAACGAAGAGAAAGAAAGACCGGGTATGAAAATCTATTTACTATGGCTGAGCCATTAGGTATCGGGCTTTTATGAAGGTCAATGCAGATCTGCACATTCATAGCAAGTACTCTGGTGGAACGAGCAAGAACATGAGTATTGCCCTCATTTCGAGGGAAGCGAAGAAAAAAGGAGTACAGCTTCTCGCAACTGGTGATTGCCTTCATTCAAAGTGGATGGCAGAAATCAAAGAAATGGAGAGCATCGATGAAGGCACCTTCGAGCTGAACGGTACGAGATTCGTTTTGACTGTGGAGGTGGAAGACAATAAAAGGGTTCATCATCTCTTATTTTTCCCCTCATTTTCGGCTGCTGAAGGTTTTCGTGAAAAGATAAAAAACCATTCCCCCAATATCGATAGCGACGGAAGACCCAACATAGCCCTGGGTGGAGAGAAGATAGCGCAACTTGCCAAGGATGTGGACGCCCTCATAGGACCAAGCCATGCGTTCACGCCGTGGACCGCTATGTATGCGTATCATGACTCCTTGAAGAGTTGCTATGGCGATCTCGAAAGTTATATTTCATTCGTGGAACTCGGGTTAAGTGCGGATTCGGATTACGCCGATAGAATCGCGGAGCTAAAGAGGTTAACATTCCTGACTAATTCGGATGCGCATTCTCCGTATCCCATTAGAATTGCTCGGGAGTTTAACAGATTTGAGATGAACGATATTACTTACTCTGAGCTGAAAAAAGCCCTACTTAGAGAGGGTAGAAGAAGACCTGTATTGAATGTAGGTCTACCCCCTCAAGAAGGAAAGTACAACGAAAGTGCCTGTATAAAGTGCTTTTACCATTATACTCTCAGGGAGGCACTGATGCATAAATGGAAATGCACAAAATGCGGTGGCAGGGTAAAAAAAGGAGTGAGGGATAGGGTAAATGAGATCGCGACATACGATTCGCCTAAACATCCCCCTCATAGGCCTGAATATTTGTACCTAATCCCTCTTGCAGAGATCATATCCAAGGCAGTTGGCCAAAGCTCTCCTCACACCAAAACCGTGTTCAAGATCTGGAACGAGTTGATAACAACCTTTGGCGATGAGGTAAAGGTGCTTGTGGATACGAATATCGAGGAGATTGCAGAGGCGACGGAAGAACGAGTGACAAACGCAATCAAAGTGTTTCGTGAAGGCAGAGTGGTATTACATCCAGGTGGAGGGGGGCAATATGGGCAAGTGGAATTGCCTGATGATAATCTGGCAACCCCCTTTGAACCTGAGAAAAAAAAGAGAAGAGGACAGACCAGCCTTTTCGAGTTCTAAGAAGGCATTATGAAATAATCAATTGGTTCGTTTTCTCCCAAATCTCTTTTTAAAAAGGAACTTAAGATTCCTGAAACCGTCCTGCCAGCTCTGAAGTTTTGCCTCACCCTTTCTCATTCTGTAAGTTATGGGCACTTCCTTCGCCTTAAAGCCTTTCCTCCATGCCTCGATCTTTATCTCCTCAGATAAAGACATACCATCACTTATCAATTCAATGTTATCAATGATTTTCTTTCTAAAAACCCACATCCCTGATTGCGAGTCTCTTATTCGCATCCCAAACAGGAGATTGGTGGTGACCTTCAAAATCCAGTTCCCGAGTCTATGTTTTGCTGACATCACACCCTTCTCCAATTTTGATAATCGATCGCATGTTATGAAATCGAGGTCTTCATCCTCCAGTGTATCCACCAATTGAGGTATATCCTCGGCAGGATAGGTGCAGTCTGCATCCAGCGTTGCTATTATCTCTCCCTCTGCGTTTTCGAACCCTGTTTTGTAAGCCCTGCCGTATCCCCGCCTTGGCTCGTCTATAACTCTTGCACCCTTCGAAAGAGCTATTTCTACAGTTCTATCCTTCGACTCAGTATCCACAACTACGATTTCAAAGCCATCCTTAAAATCCTTCATTGCCTCATGTATTGAATCCATCACCTCCCCTATGGAGGCCTCTTCGTTCATTGTCGGGATTATTATGGATACCCTCAAAGAATCGCCTGGTCCGTGGTTAATTTATGATATTATTTAATGATTTCTGCTTATGTTGTCTAAAATCTTCCAAGAGATCTGGATATATCCTATTTATATTGAAGTAGAAAAACAAAATCATCAATCCAGTTCCTCATCTTCTAAGATTTTTACTGACTCGAGAATATCGCCTTGCTCTATCTGCCATACTACATTCATACCACTGAAAACCTGTCCGAAAACTGAGAAATTGCCGTTCAAATGCGGATACTCATCCATGGTTATATAGAATTGGCTTGTGGCGCTGTTCACATCGTCCAATTCCCTGGCCATGCCAACAGCACCTTTAATATGCTTCAATTCAGGATGCACCTCCAAATCGATGGTTTCATCTGAACCACCTTCACCTGTTCCTGTAGGATCCCCTGTTTGGATAACGAAATCAGGAACCACCCTATGGAATGTTATATTATCGTAGAATCCGCTCTCAGCCAGCTTTACGAAGTTCGCTGTGGTATTCGGTGCCCGCATTTCCCAAAGCTTCAGTGAGATATTTCCTTTTTCCGTGACTAGAATTGCGTTTCTTGCCCTGTGACTTGTGCTTATATCCACATCGTAGGAGGAACCCATCAATGAGGCGAAGGCCACCACCTCCAATCTCCAAATGCCTGGGTTTTTGATATTCGGAACGCCTATCTCCTCAGGATTACTTGTGGTGGCTCCATTGGTTCCACCCACATCATTACCTTCCGCATCGTAAAGGTATATGTCCAAATCCAGCCCGCCACTCCATGAAACCGTAACCAGAAGCTCTTTCGTACTGCTTTTGACCTCAAACTCGTGTGTATTGCTAACTTGTTGAACCACTATGCTGACTCCGCGAATAGAATCAACGAATTGCAGTGTTTCGTCCCATTCTATTGTTGCTTTATACTCGTCTCCGTAATCCCTGTCCTTGTTTGGATCGATGGCTTGCCTTTCCTCAGACATCGTAGCTACGATAATTACCAATATCACCACAATCAAGGCGAAGAATACGAGTTTTTTCTTCCTGGAAAGCCCTTTCCAACGCTCCTTAAATTCAAATTTCATGGTTTTAATTCCTCCCTGCATTCTATTCAAGGGGAGTTTGGTTCGAAATTCCTGCGCCTTAGGAATTTACAGGTGAAGTAGCCTAAAAGCGCTATCCACAACCTTGCCAAATACCAGAATGTGATGTTTGCTTTGATCATCTCCACAGGGCGGTAGTTATTCCATAGCCTGCCGTGCTTTAAAGTGAGCTGTTTCCTTCCAAATCCGTTCCAGAATGCCTGTTTAAAGAAACCCAAAAGGTTGCTCCTTGTCCTGTGATACACCTCGGCATTTTGTTTGAAGATGATTTTGGCCCCTCTTTCCACAGCCCGATAATTCAGGTCGATATCCTCCGCGGTCCTAAACCAAGGGTCGAATCCGTTTATTGCGTCAAATACCTCCTTCTTATAGACCAGATTGCAGCTTGGGTACGTCAAATCAAAGCCCTTGTAATACAATTCCACTCTATCAAGGTCTTCAAAGGCCTTAGTGCCTATGTTTATGGTCCTGCCTGCAATTATATCCCCTTCTTCCAGGCCTTTCCTGAATTCTTTGATCCATAGACTATGTGCAATGCAGTCTCCGTCGATGAAAGCCAGTGCTTCACCTTTCGCCATCTTTGCCCCGAAATTCCTGCTTTCTCCCCTTGTACCGCCGTGTTCGTGTATTTTGATGAAATCAAAGCGGCTGGCATAGCTTCTGGCAATCTCCAAAGTCCTGTCCTTGCTGGCAGAATCTATTAATATTATCTCAATTGGCTGCTCCTGGGCAATGAGGCTATCCAAGAGATTCGGAAGGTTCCTCTCCTCATTTCTAACCGTTATTATGATGCTTATAAGCATTATCTCGCTGAGTTAGAATTTGTACAACTATTTCACTGTTTCGCTTTATTGTCCGTATGACTGAAACTTCATTTAAGGGAAATCAAAAGAGAGATATATGACAAAGACATATGAGACCGAAAAGGTGAAAATTGGACATGAATACTGAGGATAGAGATGACAAGCCATATGTCTCGGTTATCATGACGGTCTTGAATATGGAAAGAACAATCAGGGAGTGCTTGGATTCATTGATCAACCTGGACTATCCGAAAGACAGGTATGAGATCATCGTGGTGGATGGAAACTCAAAAGACAGCACGAAAGATATAGTTCTCGAATTGGCTGAAAAAACAAAGGAGCCCAAAATCAAGCTCTACGAAAAAGAGGGCTTGGTGGGTGTGGGAAGGAATGAAGCGTTTAATCAGGCAAAAGGGAAGTTCGTAGCCATCACAGACGGAGACATGGTGGTGCCCTCAGATTGGCTCTCGAAGCTGATTGAAAATTTTGAGGATGATATTGCAGGTGTTGGAGGCCCAAATGACAATGCGGATAAATCTCTAACTTCCACAGCCATAGCCTGCATCGATGTTCAGGGCCCCTCAAACGATGTTGTATCCCTCTTTGGGAAGAATCCATACCAAAAAGAGAAAATAAGCGGTTCGGACGTTTACACCACGGTTTGCAGAAATACGGCCTATCGAAAGACCGTATTGGATGAAATAAAAGGATTCGACGAGCGAATAATCTCATGCGACGATCCCGAGTTGAATATTAAAATTCTGAAGAAAGGCTACAAACTGAAGTACATACCTGAGGCATTGGTAAAGCACCATCACAGGTCATCTATCTCAGGATTCTACAAGCAGCAAAGACGCTATGCCGTAAGCCAGGCGATAGTGAATAAAATCCATCCCGAGCTGTTCAGGCCCATACAGCCCCTGCCGTTTCTGGGTTTTATTTTCCTTCTCCTTTTGATCATCGCTTCTTTGGCTGTACCTTTTCTGATCTACGTGGCACTGTTGATGGTCTTTGGGTATGCCGCTCTATATCTTAGCTATGGATTGAAATGCGCAATAATAAAGAAGGACTTAAGGCTCTCCCTTCTCATCCCAATCATCGTTCTGGCATGGCATTGGGCCTGGGTTGTTCATTATCCCAAGGGTATGATATATAGAAAAAAGGTGCTGAGTGGAGATGAGGAGTTTATAAGAGAGTTTTCGAGGATGTATTAAGGCGGACCATAACTGGGGGCCACATCGAGGGTTCGTCGAGGGTATCCCCCAAATTTTCTCCCAAGAATTCGGCTTTTTATTTCCAACCCGAATAAGGCTAATAATACATCACATTTGAAGCTCTTCCACAACTTTTTCATAATAATCCAATGATTCCGGATTCGCCAAAGCATCCCTATTGGTAACTGCCTTGCCGTTTATTATGTTCGTAATTGCACTTTCCACCTTTTTCCCCGAAAATGTATAAGGAATATCTGGTGCAGCCAGAATCTTGGCAGGAACATGTCTTGGAGATGCATTTTTTCGTAAGGTCACCTTGATCTTTTTTACTAGTTCCTCATCCAATTCATACCCCTCTGCAAGCTTCACAAACAAAATAATGCGCTGATCCTCCTGCCACTTCTGCCCAATAGCCAGACTATCTGCAATCTCGGGAAGCTCCTCCACCTGGTTGTAGATCTCCGAAGTTCCGATTCTCACTCCGGAAGGCATTAGAAGGGAATCCGAGCGTCCAAAAAATATTATTCCTCTAGTCTTGCTATTGAAAGTAACATAATCACCATGACGCCAGATTCCTGGGTAGACATTAAAATACGCATCATGATATCTCTTGCCGTCAGGATCGTTCCAAAAATAAAGAGGCATAGGAGGTGCAGGAGCCTCACAAACCAGCTCCCCCTGCTTATCAACTACAGGTTTTCCATTGGGACCGTAGGAGTTTATCTTCATTGCCAAACCAGGGCCCTGAAGCTCCCCAGCGTACACAGGTTGGATCGGAGAACCCGTGCAGAAGCATCCGTTAATATCGGTCCCACCTGAACTTGAATTGAAATGCAGGTCCTTTTTAATTTCGTTATATACGTACTCAAAGCCCTCAGGAAGGAGAACCGAACCGGTCTGCCAGATCTCCCGTAATGAGGATAGATCATAATCTTTCCCTGGTCTAATATTCTGAGCCCTC